>JAISZQ010000041.1 GCA_031269165.1 Spirochaetaceae bacterium | reverse complement strand
TTCGCAAAAAATAGTGCAAAAACCCCGATAAATAAGCCGTTTTTAGTATTTTGATTAGGTTAAAATCAGTATTTTCGTGTATTATTTCCTATTTTTTGCTAAGTCCCACAGGCTCCTAGAGAGTCAAAAATAACGGCGGGGATTTTGTTTATGTCATGCGGGGAGTCTGCGTGAAAAGTGAACGGGATGACGGCGGGGCTTGAGAAGACAATTGGACAGACGGCGCTGGGCTTTATGCAGGGAACGATGACCAATATTGCCACGAGCACGATAAACTCTGTTACCTACTCGTCAAAGAAGGGTTTCGGGTTTGACGGCGAGGCGTTTGGGAAGAGCATACAGGCGGGACTGGTGAACAGCGCGGTACAGGCGACGCAGACGGTAACCGGCGGGCTCATTAACACCGGGATAGAAGGGCTGACCGGAAAAGCGCTTGGTGACACGAGCGCGATGTCGAATTTTGTCAGCGGGCTCGCGGGGCAGGGAGTGAACGCCGCGCTTGGCGGGGACTTTACGCTGAACGTGCTGAACCTGTCTGACCTGACCGGAGGGGCGCTGAATTCGGGGCTGCTGGAGTTGCGTTTGGGAAAAAAGGGCATGAGCATGAACATCGGGACGGGCGGGGTAAACGCGAGCCTCCAGAACCTTGTGTCGGTGGGACAGGGGATAGCGACGTATTACGATGTGAACAGCAAGCTGGCCAATAGCAGGCAGGAGGCGACGGGGGAATTTGCGAGCCAGATGAGGACGCTGTACTCCGGGACGGCAGAGCAGAGGCAGGCGTTTGACGACGCGCTGGACAACAGGCTGCAGCTGGTCAAAAGCGGCAAGACTGATTTTGAAGACGAAACGGAACCGGGGAAGCGGGCACTGGCGAAAACGGTGGACAACGGGGACGGGACGCGGACGATGTACATCGGGACGGCGGCGATGGAAGAGGGGAGCCGGTTTGGGTTGAACGTGGTTTTTGGGCACGAGGCGTACCGGAACGGGAAGGACGACGGGGAGGAGGGGCAGCGTCTGGAGACGGACCGGGCGGTTGAAGGGCACATAAGCACGGCGAACGCGCTGATGGCCGGGTACGGCGCGGGGTCTGTGGGCACGGGGTTCATGCTTGAGGCGATGGAATACAATATGGCGAAGGCGTCCGGCAACACGGAAGGTATGCGGAAGGTGCTGGACCGGTATGATTCGAGCGCGGATTACTGGAAGCTGACGCAAGATGGCGGGCTTGCGTATGACGGAGAGGGGTGGCTGAAAGACGAGAACGGCATGTATATCAACAAGGACGGCAGCCGGAGTTCCAGCGTAAGACCAGATACGATAGGGGCATCCGGTGTAGAGGGCGGATTGCTGAATATACTGGGGGTGAACGCGAATGACAAGACGGCGGTCGGGCTGGTGCAAAAGCTGATGACGGACGCTGGGATACAGCATACGGATGGAGAAACCCCGGCAGACTGGCAGTGGCGGAAAAGCGGCAGAGTGAACGGGGAAACCGTAAATCTTACGAATGTGAATATGGGAAAAACAATAGAGTTTGACGCGATACTTGCCGGGGGCTACGGGAACTCAGTGAATACGGCGGTGTTTATGAACGGGTTTGACAAGTCTACGGATGCTTTTGCGGTTGGGAATACGCTTGCCAAAATGGACGAGATGAACGGAACGCCGGATTATGTGCTGAACCGGTATCAAACCTATGCCAGCGCGAAAACCAAGTTTTACAACTCGATACAGACACTGGTTGGCGGGGCGACAAGAATTAGCGGGCTATATGGACTTGAAGATGAAAGTAAAACGTTATATGTAAATTATGGCTATCGTCATTATGGAATAGATATAGCTGCGGCGGAAGGCACGCCCGTGTATGCCGGAATATCGGGTGTAATTGACGGCGATCCCGTGAACCATCCTCGCGAAGGGAATAGCGTGAGAATAGAGTACGGGTATCAATTTGAAGGATTTACGCAAACCACAGGGATAATAGGAGAATATTTGCATTTGCAAAGTTTGCCTGATGTTAAGAAGGGGGATTTTGTGAGCGCAAATACACAGATTGAGGCATTGGGAAATACTGGATCCGTATCAACGGGAGCGCATTTGCATTATGACGTGTTCACGAAGCCCGGCAAATCCTTTTCGGAAAATGTTATGGCAAACATTTTGGGCGCGGGTTATATGAACGGGGCGATGGAAAACAAACCGCCCGAAGGTTCGAGTACAAAAAAGGTGTATGATATGACAGGTTTTTATGAAAAATACAAGGAAAAATACAAAAAATGACCGGCGGTCATGGAGCGGGTTCTGGCTGGGCTTGCTCCATGACTTGGCACTGTTCTAATAAAAGCAGAGGAGAAGTTATGAGAAACTATATAATAATTTTCTGTATAGTGATGACTGTTTTTGCCTCATGTAAGAAAGACGGCAGGAAACTGGCGGATGGCGGGGCGGAAAATACTTCTGGCATCGCGCTGGATGCGGATGCCGCGGACGAAACGGGGAAAGAAATCTTTGATATGTTTATCTGCGTTGACGGCCCGCTGAGGATCAGGAAAGGCCCCGGACTGGCATACGAGGCTGTAGGCAAACTGGAAACCGGGGAACGGGCGGCAGTAACAGGAAAAAGTGATTTGCAAGATGACATAGACGGCCAAACGGATTACTGGTACCAAATAGATTTTAATGATATTGAAGGATATGTGTTCGGAGGGTATGGTATGGTTATACCCGGCAGAATTGTTATTAAGAGCATTGATGACTTTGCGGTTAAGTTGCCGGCCGAAAAAATAAATCATAATCCAGATAACAGACTGCTGGTTTATGCCGGTTCAAACTGGGGCGGACAAAAAAATGTTAAATTGGTATATGGACTGAAATTATTGGATAAGGATCAGTATTATAGGCTGTATGTGGAGTATCGGCCCAAACCCTCTGTAGAAATAGAGTATTTAAAAAACAAGTACCATCTTAGATTGAGCGATTCCAACCCAAATTTCGGAAGGGGGGATGAATATAAAATCCACACGGAACCCGAATGGGCAAAAGACAGAAGGCAGGTTGAGAACAAATATGAGCCTGAAGGAACATTTTTTGTGGATCAGTGGGGGAGCGAGATGTCGAGGGATATTATGTCCGTCTTGTTTGAAAAGGATATAAATTCGGATTTTGACGCGGTTCTCATTACCCTATTAGACGGATACAAAGGCGCGATGTCAGATGATTTGCACGCCGGTATGATCGTATCAAACAGGGACAGATTAATCCCTGAACTAATAATATACCAGTTGTTGTACGAGTATTTTTGCAACGTTCAAATTGACATAGATGACGCGCCAGCCAATCCGAAATTTGGGGATAACATTCTGGAAAAAGAGGCGGCAGAAAATCCGGTTGGAGACACGTAGAAACATTCCGCCGTGATCGGGGGCGTTGCGGAGAACTTCCCGCAGAGACGACAGAGGAAGACCCTAAGCGCAAGCGGTGGTCTGAAACGAGGGGAGGCTTTCCCCTTTTTATACATTCTTAAGCAGAACCACTATACCTTTATCCAACCATCCAAACAAAGACCGCGCGCATCTTGCCTTTTCATTGATAAAGAATCACTCTTTTCTTGACGATAACAAACGCATCGGTGTGTTATCCCTCCGCGTATTTGGCAAGCTGGGCAAGCGCGGTTTTCGGCTGGGTGATGACGGAAGGCCCGCCGATACAGCCGCCTTCACAGGCCATAACCTCAACCAAATTCGGCGTGTCTGCGGTCTTTGCAACCTCGCCACTTTGAACCGTTCCATAGTGCGCCAGTTGTTTCATGCCCGCTTTCCCCAGCCCGTCAATGACGGCGGCCCTGAGCCGCGCGGGATTTTTGAGGCGGATACGGATCGATTCGGCGACCCCGCCGCTTTTGGCGAAGTTCCGTCCGGAGGCGGTCGGTGCCGTACCGCCGGGGACAGGCTCTGTTTTCAGCACGTCAATCCCTTTCGCGGTAAAAAGCGCGGCGATTTCTTCGATCGAAAGCACGTAATCGACAAATTCGTCATCCATGCCCTCGCGCCGTTTTGCGAGGCAGGGGCCGATAAACACGGACACGCAGTCGGGGTCGGCTTGTTTTGCGATTTCCGCCGTGTAGTGCATCGGACTTCGCGTATCGGAAATGCAGGGGGAAAGCGCGGGAACGTGGCGTTTCACCGCGCGTACATAGGCCGGACAACACGAAGTCGTCATCATCACGTCTCCCCGTTCCATGCGTTCTTCAAACTCGCCCGCCTCTTTATCCGCCGTCATATCCGCGCCGATGGCAACTTCCCAGACACGGGAAAATCCCGCCGCACGCAATGCCGCTTCGAGTTGTCCGTGAGCCGCCCGGAACTGGGCCGCGACCGCCGGGGCGTACAACGCGGCCACTTTCTTGCCGTTTAAGATATGCTTGACAACGTCCACCAACTGTCCCTTGTCCATCATCGCGCCAAATGGGCATTCGCTCATACATTTCCCGCAAAAAATGCACTGGTGGTAGTCGATGCGTTGCTTGCCCTGTTCGTCCTTCGTGATCGCGCCCACCGGACAGGCTTCCTCGCAGGGAACCGGAATCTTGATAATCGCGTGGTAAGGGCAATTGGCAAGGCATAACCCGCAGTTTACGCATCTTTCGCCGTCAATACGCGCGTGCCCGTGCTCGATAACGATCGCCTTTTTCGGACAATTACTCTTGCACGGCCGGGCGACACAGCCCTGACAGGCATTCGTTACCATAAAATGCGCGCGCACACAGGCATTGCACGCCTCGTCAAGCACGGTGAGCATGGGCCACGTCGGGCTCTCCCGCATCAGAGCCTCTTCCGCATACTGGCTGAGCTTCTTTTCGTCATCGTATTCTTCAAGACTGCAACCCAGCCGCGCAATGACGCGCATACGCAGAATCTCGCGGTCGTGATACACGCAACAGCGCACCGGTTCCACTCCCCTCGGCGCCATCTCGCGGGGAATGCCGTGAACCCCTTCGACGAGGTTTCCTTCCAACTGGAGTTTCGCAATACGCGCCAGAATCTCCCGCTTAATCCGCGCCGCATTATTGTTAATATTGAGCATCGTTCTCTTCCTTTGCCATTTCTCCCCTTTGGTCAGTATACCGCGAGATAAATCCCCTGCATAATCCAAAAGATGGAATATCGTTATACGATTTCGCTTATGAAAAATAACCTGAGAACCACACGTCCCACGAACAAATACTTTTTTTATCCACAAATGAACGCGAATGAAGGCCCCTGGGGGCCTCGCAATGACGTTACCCCTTTCTATGCAAAAGGGGGAAGTCTCCCCCTTCGCTCCGGCCCGCCGCTTGCGCTTAGGGGCCTCCGCTATCCCCCTCAGCGGGGGCCGCCCCCCGCAACGCCCCCGAATCACCGCAAGGAAAAAACCTCGCGGGGTTTTGGAACAGGTTCATATGATAAAAAATAACCAACGGGCCAAAGGCCCGCAACCACACGCCCCTGCGCGCGCTTCGCGCGAATGGATAATGGAAAATGAAGGGGCGTCATTGCGGGCGAGCCGCTCGTAGAGCGGGCGAAGCAATCCAGGGAGAACGTCCCTCGTCTGGATTGCTTCGCCGCTAACGGCAACTATGTTGCCGCCGTCTCGCAATGACGGTATTCTCCCGAAGGGGCCTCCTCTAGGCCGGGCTTTTCGTGCCATCGGTGGCGGCCCCGTACTGAAGGAGGCAACCTTTACCATGCGAGGCGGTACGATTTCAGGTAATACTCCATTGGCGGTGCTGGGGGGAGCGCTGACGGCGGCGTGAGGGTAGGCCGCAACGGTGTGTTGCTCATGGAGGGCGGTACGATTTACGGTAAAGCCGAGAACCTTCCCGCCGGGACGGATGCAAGCCTCGCCAACAGTGCGCGGAGGCACGTATCGCTACATAAAGTATAAGTCGTCTTGAAATAAGTGAGCCCGTTCCAAAACCCCACGAGGTTTTTTCCTCACCGTGATTCGGGGGCGTTACGGGGGTGGTAAACCCCATACGCACTAACTTATATTTGACAAGCCTTTGATTTAATGATATACTGTAAAAAACTCAGGAGGTTTGTAGTATGATGCCATCGATAGCCCAGTTACTGCCGTTGCTCGGAGAGGGGTACGAGCGGAAATGTATTGAACTGGGGATTATACAGCGCGCGCGCGAAATCAAAACGCCCGCCGATTTAATGATGCTCTGTTTGTTTCATCTGCTCAACGGAGTG
>JAISZQ010000397.1 GCA_031269165.1 Spirochaetaceae bacterium | reverse complement strand
ATAGTTGCCGTTGGCGACGAAGCAATCCAGCCGGGGAGTGCCCTCGCACTGGATTGCTTCGCTCCGCTCGCAATGACAGGAGACCAGTGTCATTGCGAGGCGGCGGCAACATAGTTGCCGTTGGCGACGAAGCAATCCAGCCGGGGAGTGCCCTCGCACTGGATTGCTTCGCTCCGCTCGCAATGACAGGAGACCATTGTCATTGCGAACCCGAAGGGTGAAGCAATCCAGCCGAGGGGCCCTCTCCCCCCGAAGGGGGGCCGATGCTCGTTCATGGTGCGATGCGCCCAAGGGCCTCCACGGCAGGTGGTCATTGCGAGCCGCGAAGCGGCGAAGCAATCCAGCCGAGGCAGCCCTCTGGATTGCTTCGCTCCGCTCGCAATGACAGGCGGCTCGCTCGTAATAACGGGGTGGCGGGGATAAGGGATGGTCCCCTCAGATTGCGCCTGACGGCGATGTGATTCGGTCGCGGGCTTTGCCCCGCTTGTTCCGAAACTCCACGACTGAAAGTTGAGACGGGGGCGTTGCGGGGGTGTCCTCCCGCAGAAGGGGGTAGCGGAGGACGCAAGTCCGGAGCGAGGGGGAAGGCTTTCCCCCTTTTGTTGAGCTTTTGAACGGGCTCTTCCTCTTTTCAACTCCCCGAAGGGGCGCGGTTGACGGTTTTCGGAAAATTGAGTATGGTATCGGTTATGGCTGACACCGCATTTTTAAGCGATGCCGATTTTGAGCGGTACAAGACGCTGATTTACAACGAAAGCGGGATTCTCTTTACGGCGACGAACCGTTCGGTTCTTGAGCAGCGGCTCCGCGACATTCTCCGGGAAAACAAGATGGCCCATGTGCGGGATTATTACGCGAAGGTAACTCGGGATCGGGAGGAACTCAAGCGGCTGCTCACGATGGTAACAACGAATCTGACGCGGTTTTTTCGGAACCAGCCACACTTCGACGCGTTCGAGAAGTTTGTGGTTCCCCAGATCATGAATATCAAGAAGCCCACGGGGAACTATACGATTAAAATCTGGAGCGCGGGCTGCTCTACGGGGGAAGAGCCGTATACGATTGCGATGATGCTTGCGGAAATCCTGCCGCCGCCGTGGAAATACGACATTATTGCCAGCGATTTGAGCCTGAAATGTCTGATGACGGCGAAGGAAGGGTTTTATGACGGGACGCATATCGTTGGGGTGCCGGATAACTATCTGAAAAAGTATTTTGACATGGTTCAGGGCGGGTATAAGATCAAGAATGAGTTGAAGTCGCATATCCGGTTTGACTATCACAACCTGAAAAACGATGCGGGGATGCGCGGGATCGATATCTGTTTCTGCCGGAACGTGCTGATTTACTTTGACCAGGAGACGCAGACGGACATTGTCAACAAGTTTTATGATTCGATGAACGAAAAGAGTTTCCTTTATATTGGGCACTCAGAGTCGCTTTTCGGCATGAACACGAAGTTTGAATTTATGAAGACCGAGTGGACGACGCTTTACAAGAAGGGGTAGTTATGGCTGACGAGATTGGCGTACTGGTTGTTGACGATTCGGCGTTGATGCGGAATCTTATCTCGAAGATGGTCGAGGACACGCCGGGGTTGAAGGTTGCCGGGACGGCGATGAACGGGAAGTTCGCGCTACAAAAGATTCAGGCGGCCGAGCCCGATGTGATCTGTCTTGATATTGAGATGCCGGAGATGAACGGCATCGAGTTTCTGCGCGAATGGCGGAAAAAGGCGATCGGGATTCCGGTCATCGTGCTGTCGTCCGTCGCCGAGAAGGGGGCCGCCGTTACGGTGGAAGCGCTGACGCTGGGCGCGAGCGACTTCATCCAGAAGCCGGGCGGGTCGGTGTCCCTCGACATCGCCAATGTGAAGGACCAGCTTACGCCCCTGCTTGTCGCGTGGGGGACAAAGTGGCGCAAGAAAAACAATAAGCCGCTCTATACGCCTTCCGCCGCGCCTCCGGTTCAGAGTGCCGAGGGACAGGCCGGGGAAAAAGGGGCGCGTTCCGCTGTGAACATTCACAATCTTCTCTACCCGAAAGCCGCCGCGCCCAAGCCGGTTACGCCGTTGCGCCGTCCGGCCAACACGGAGATTGTCGCTATCGGGATTTCCACCGGCGGGCCTGACGCGCTCAGAACGGTGTTTTCCCGGCTTGACCCCGATCTCAAGGTGCCGATTCTCGTTGTCCAGCATATGCCGCCCGGATTTACCGCCGAATTTGCCAAGAGTCTTGACCGTATCTGCCCGCTTGAGGTGAAGGAAGCCGCCGAGGGTGACGTGCTCAAGCCCGGCCAAATCCTCATCGCGCAGGGGGCGCGTCATCTTGAAATAGAAAAGAAGGGAACCGGCGGAACGATTGCCCATATCACCGAGACGCCTCCGGTTTCAGGCCATCGGCCTTCGGCGGACGTGCTCTTTGCCTCGGTTGCGATGGCCTATCAGAACCACGCGCTCGGCGTCATCATGACGGGCATGGGAAGTGACGGCGCGCATCAACTGGGGACGATCATGCGTGAGGGCGGGCTCACCATCGGGCAGGACGAGGCGACCGCCGTTGTCTACGGGATGCCCCGCGTCGCCCATGAATTGGGCCACGTGCAGGAACAGGTGCCGCTTGACAAGATGGGCCGGCGTATCTCCCAGATCGTCAAGACGCAACGGTGAGGACCTTCCCCGCTCAACCACGCCGCTCATTACGCTCACCACGAACTCCCTTTTCCCCCTTGGGCGAAAGCGGTATACTATCGGTATGGCTTTGAACCTCAAAAACCTGCGGAACATCGGCATCATGGCGCATATTGATGCCGGAAAGACGACGACGACCGAGCGCATTCTCTTTTACACGGGGAAGACGCACCGGATCGGCGAAGTGGACGACGGCGAGGCGACGATGGACTGGATGGAGCAGGAGCAGGAGCGGGGAATCACGATTCAGAGCGCGGCGACGACGGCCTACTGGCGGGGGACGCAGATTAACCTGATTGATACGCCGGGGCACGTGGATTTTACCGCCGAGGTTGAGCGGAGCCTGAGGGTGCTGGACGGGGCGGTGGCGATTCTGGACGCGGTGCGCGGGGTGGAGCCGCAGACGGAGACGGTGTGGCATCAGGCGGAGCGGTATCGGGTGCCGTGTATCGCCTACATCAACAAGATGGATCGCGCGGGGGCGGATTTTTTTCCGGTGCTGGAGGACATTCGGCACAAACTGGGCGCAAATCCGGTGCCGGTGCAGATTCCGATTGGCCGCGAGAACGGGTTTGAGGGGGTGATCGACCTCGTAACGATGCGGGAGATCCGTTTTGGCGGGGACGATGGGAGTGTGCTGGAGGAACGGCCGATTGACCGGGAGGCGGGGGGCGCAACGCTTGCCGGGGAATGGCGCGACCGTCTGATCGACGTTTTGTCGTCTCTTTCCGACGAGATCACGGAAAAGTTTTTGAGCGGCGAAGAGATTCCCGTTGCGTTGATTCGGGCGACGCTGCGTTCCGGCGTGTTGAACCGGACCGTGCTTCCCGTTTTGGCGGGGGCGTCGCGGCGGAACAGGGGGGTGCAACCGCTTCTCGATGCGATTGTGGATTATCTTCCCGCGCCGGACGAGGTTCTTCCGGCTCATGCCCATCACACGAAGAAAAACGAGGATGTGGCGGTCGTGTGCGACCCGCAAGCCGCGCCGTTGGGCCTCGTGTTCAAGATTCAGAACGACCGGGAGGCGGGGAGTCTCTGTTATGTCCGTATGTATTCCGGGAAGATCATGTCGGGGAGCGCGGTGTTCAACATCGGGAAGCGCAAGCGGGAGCGGGCCAACCGGATTCTCCGTATGCATTCCAACAAGAGCGAGCCGCTTGCGGAACTTGCCGCCGGGGACATCGCCGTTATCATCGGGTTGAAACTCGCGCAAACGGGCGATACCATCGGCAGTGAGGGGGTGCCGCTCCTCCTTGAGACGATGCAGTTCCCTGAACCGGTCATCTCTGTGTCAATCGAGCCGGAAACCGCGTCCGAGGGAGACCGGCTCAAGGAGACGCTCGCCGTTCTGTCGCGGGAGGACCCCACGTTCACGATGCGGGAAAATGCGGAGACCGGGCAGATGCTGATCTCCGGCATGGGCGAGTTGCACCTCGACGTGCTGGTGACGCGGCTCACGAAAGAATTCGGCGTGAAGGCCCACGTCGGCAAGCCCCAGGTGAGTTACCGCGAGTCGATCGCCGGAACATCCGAGGAACGGGCTTCGTTCTCCCGCGTGATTGCCGGAAAGGAAAACGCCGCCGCCGTGACGATCAAGGCGGAACCCGAAAAACAGGGGGCGGGAAACCGCTACACCGTCGATCCCGTTCTCCGCCAAAAAAACCCTGCGATACCCGCCGAAATCTGGCTGGCCGTCGAACGCGGCGTACACGGCGCGCTGGCCTCCGGCATCGTGATGGGCTACCCCTGCATCGACTTAAAACTCACCCTCTCAGGTATCGACTATGCCGAACTCTCCGGCACCGAGATCGCCTTTGAAACCGCAGCCGCGCTTGCCGCCGACAACGCCCTCCGCGCCGCCTCGCCCATCCTCCTGGAACCCGTGATGCGCGTCCTTGTCATCTCCCCATCCGAATTCGTCGGCGAAGTGATGAGCCTCGTAAACCAGCGCGGCGGCCAAGTCCAGAGTATGGACTCCAAACCCTCAGGAGACGAAATCAAGGTCTTCGCCCCGATGTCCAAAATGTTCGGCTTCATGACCTCCCTCCGCTCCGTCAGTCAGGGCCGCGCCACCTTCACGATGGAATTCTCCCACTTTGAAAAGATAAAAGAAAAGAAGTGAGCGATAACGTGCTTGTAACCAGAAAATCGCAATCTTTTTCGCTAAACCCCTTGTCATTTCCTTTTTAACGTGATATACTTACTTTATATGCTTTTAACACGGGCACTCAAAACAGACTATGCCATTCTCGGGCTCTCGGGCTCATTCACAACCCCCCGCCCTTAATACTGTTTCGCAAAAATCGTGTCAAGCCCCCTCTGAAAACACACGCCTGTTCCTTTTTATCTCTTATCTTTTATCTCTCTATCTTTTATCTGAACGCATCCTCAGTGCGCTCTTATCCAGACATTACCGCGCATTATTTTCAGGCAAAAAAAACGCCGGAAGCGCGTTCACGGGCAAACAGGCTCTGTTTTATGTGGCTCGTCATTGCGAGGTGCAGAGCGGCGAAGCAATCCAGACGGGATGGCCCCCACTGGATTGCTTCGCTTCGCTCGCAATGACGAGGGGCTCGCTCGCAATGACGGGGCGCCCCTTTGGGGCGAATGGACAATGGAGAATTGAAAATGGAGAATGTCGTGTTTTGGAAACGGCGCGTTCCCTTCCTGTCATTTTCCATTATCCATTTATCATTTTCAATTCGCGCGAAGCGCGCGCGGATTACTTCGCTCGCAATGACGAGGGGAGAGTTGTCATTGCGAGACGCGAAGCGGCGAAGCAATCCAGACGAAGAAGGCATTCACGCTGGATTGCTTCGCTCCGCCCGCAATGACGGGAAAAGAACTGCGAGCGGGCGCGTTGTTTGTGAGGTTTGCGGTTATTTAAAAACGTTAAGTCATAAGAGATAAGAGCGGGGGGCGATTCCCCTGTTGTTATATATTTTTGTTTCTTAAGAGGAGATATGGTATGAAGCAGAATGATTTTCGCGGTATTGCGATGGCGGTTGTGGTGTTCGCGCTCGGCATTATAGCCGTGGTATTTACGGGGTGCGACTTTCTGGAAGATTTCGTCAAGATGCAGGGTGCGGAACTGAAACTGATAACCGACCTTGACCTGACCGGGAAGGTTACGGCGCCTAGGAGTCTGTGGGACTTAGCAAAAAATTGGAAATAATACACGAAAATACGAATTTTAACCTAATCAAAATACTAACAATGGCTTATTTATCATAGTTTTTGCACTATTTTCTGCGAAAAAAAGT
>JAISZQ010000389.1 GCA_031269165.1 Spirochaetaceae bacterium | reverse complement strand
TGTGCCACGCCCCGGCCCGAAAGTCCGAAGCAGGACGCTGAGGGCTGTAGGGTACCACCCCCGTAACGCCCCCGAATCACGGTGAGGAAAAAACCTCGTGGGGTTTTGGAACGGGCTCATTATGATTGTACCTTTTCCCCGCCTGTGTAGTTTGCACACCGACTTTGTAGACAGACACTCATTATAACCGTTTTTCGGTCTTGCGGCAAGCCTACACCTTCGGGTGTGTCAACGTTCAATAGAAATGTCCCCTGTTTGAGCGCAATAGAAATGTCCTCATCCTTCATGCGGCAGGGGAATTTGCCCGGCTTTTTGTCCCATCGGCAGTCTCATTTCGTCCTCCTGCCACTATTCTGCCTAATAAGGCATTGCTCTTGTGGCTTGACGCGCTCAACACACCCGTCTTGTAAAAAACGCCGCTATGGGTTATAATAAGCGTCGCATGACAGAGCCAAGAAAGGCGGCATTGAGCCTTCTCATCACTATTTTCCTCTTCGCGGCGTTCACGGTTGCGAGTTTTGCGGGGCTTTTCGACCTCATTGAGACCCGGTTTTACAATCCCAGCGTTACCTCCGCTCTGTCCCGCGATCTTAGTTATGAGGCGGGTGCCATCGAGGTGTTTTTCACCAGCATTGAACGCTGGTTTCGCGACTGTCTTGCCGATCCCGCCGTGAAACGCAGTTTTCTGGTGAACCAGACGGACGCCGACATCTATGAGCGTTCCCAGGTGTTTGAGCGGCTCCACGAAAAATTGGATGGGCTACAGTGGGTGCGCTTCATCAATGCGGGAGGCAACCGCATTCATTATTCCACATGGCCGGGCGACCTGATCCGTGAAGATTCCACGACGGCTGTGTACCGTATGTACACCGATGCCGCAAGTTATACGCCGCTGGAAAGTATTCTTCCTCTGCCAAACGAGGATCTTCGTATCATATTTGACCCGCCCGGCGACCGCATTATGTTTTCCATACCCTTTTTCGACACGCTGGACGCATATCGGGGAATCGCGGTGTTTTCGCTTTCAACTTCCGCCATTCAAACGAGGCTCATTGCCGAACGGATGGGCGGCGAGGGTAAACTATGGCTTTTCGCCGAACCGCTTGGACTTTTGCGCAATGTTCCCGCAGACAATATGGCAGGGGAGGTGCTCGAAGCCGTGGCGGAAAACTGGAAACAAAGCGGCATTGCCAAGCAGGTTGCCGTGTCGGCCCTCGAATCGGGCGACAACCGTACCCGCCTTGTCCTGCTCACGGCAAAAACTGAGCAAGGGATTTATATCGGCAATCTGGTGAACGAACGTATTTTTGTATTTCCGCTGAGCCTCAAAATATTGCTGCTTGTCCTGTTTTTCATCAGCGTGTTTCTCGTTTTGTTCCTTATTACCAATATTCGGCAGGATCCGATGGTCATTGTCCAAACGAGGCTCAAAAATCTTCAGGTTAATCTTATCAAGGAATACTACGATCAAAAAACGGACATTGAACTGGGCCGCTGGGGCATGGATCTCATGCAACGGCGCGAAGAAATTCGGGATGAGCTCAAGTCCGGACTAAAAGTGAAGGTCGGCAAGAAACGGGACCGGGAGATCAACGCCTATATCGACAAGTCTTGGAACGATCTGCTTGCGGTGATTGGCGGCAGGCTTGAACGGACGGTGAACGAAGAAGAAATTCATCTTTCGCTTAACCGCCTGAGCAATATGCTTTCTTCGCTTGTTGAAGACGGCACCTTTACCCAAAAGGGTAAATCGGGAAAAGCCGTGTGGGGAACGGATAACGGTCCCGCCGCTACCGGACCAGTCGCAGTTGCAACTGCGAACGGGGAAGACAGAGCGCCCGTTGAAAAAATCGGGTATGCTCAGGAGATGTCAGGAGCATTTTCTCTGGGTGAAAGTCCGGACAACACTGGTTTCGATGAAGTTCCCGATGGCGTGCCTGATGGCGTGCCTGATGGCATTGAAGAACTCGTGTCTCTTGAGGACGAAACGTTACCGGAAGCGGCCGCCAAAACCGATGGAAAAACGGCGGAGGCTGTTGAGGAGATTGAGGAACTTGAGGAGGTTGAGGAACTTGAGGAAATCGAGGAACTTGATGAGATTGAGACACTTGAAGAACTGGACGATGCGGAAGCGCCGCCTCCTCCCCCGGCCCCGCTCAGCCATGTTGACCGCATCGCCAGAGAGATTGAGTGGAGCGAGACGGCCGATGCATACGAAGAACCTCTGGCACTTGAACTTGAAGTATTTTCACCGTTTTCTACGCCATTGCGTGCTCCCAAACAAGTTTTTACCGAAAAAAATGTGTTTGACGACGATACTGTTCCGCTTGAATATGCCGGTTCTTCCGGTGTTACCCCGCTTCTCTATCAACCGTTTACCCAGACTGTTGTTCCCGTTGCCGATAACGAAACCCGTGGCCTGGCCCGAAGAGCAAGCCTCATCAATAGGGCTGATAAAATAGCGGCCGACCCGGTGGATGTGATCCGTGAACAAGACGGCATTGCCTATATACGGGAAGCCGCGCTCCATCCTACCGCCGACGAGGAAAAATATCTTGATCCGCGCATGAAGGGCCTCGTGGACGCGGTGTTAAAGCACGCGGAAAAAGAATCCTAAAGAACCATTGCGTATTGCCGCACCATGAATCGAGCCGAAAAAGGGCCGGATGGCGCGCCCTGTAGGGCGGTCCAGATTACGCGGATTTAAGGGATAAGCGGTGAGGGTGCCATTGCGAGCGGGCGAAGCAATCCAGATGAGGGAGGGCATTCACCCACGCTCAACGCGCAAGCTCAACGCTTCGCGTTGAGCCGTTGAGCCGATTGCTTCGCTCGGCAATGTGCCGCCCGCTCGCAATGACGAGCGGATTAAATCCGTGACGCCTTTTAGCACAAATGGCGCAATCCGCGGACAAATATTCTTACGTTGTTGACAATGGCCGGCAATTTGCCGCGGTTTCCCTCCTTTTTTTGAAATCGAAATTGCTACTCACGGGTTGCCCCTTTACGAAAGGCCGGATTTTTGTTATGTTTGAGAACGTGCTGATTTATTCAATCTTATTCCATTGAGAATGCGATGAGCATTGGCCGGCGTTGCCAACTGTGTTGGCGTAATCAGTAATAACTAGGGTATCGAGAGTGTTTGTCAAAACAGTATGGACTTTTGCGGTTGGGTTGTGGCTGACAGCGGTTCTGTTTGCCGGGCCGGAAGATTCGCCGCTTGCGAGGTTTCGCACGGAAAACCATGCCGCCGGAGGTCATCGGGGCAGGGTCAACGCGCTTGCCGTTGTTCCGGTTTCGGATAGCGAATCGCCGCTCCCGCCGGAAGCAGCCGGGAAAAAGAAGGAGGACACGCCATCGCTCATTGCGGGCGGCGAGCGTTATGTTCTCACCGCCGGGGAAGACGGGTTTCTCGGTGTTTGGCAACAAAAGACGGAAAGTGCCGGGGCGGACACATGGGCAGCCGGAAGGGTTATCGAACGGTACCAGTTGAGCGCGTTGCCGGTGTCCCTGATGAAGGCGCATCCTGCCCGTTCCGAGATCGCCTATGTCGAGAGTGACGGGCTTGCGTTTCACCGCCTCAGCGTGATGAACTACTGGACGAAAACGCCGCTTTTTTCCCTCGACTTTGAAGACCGGATTATCTTTATCGACTATACGGCGGGCGGTTCGTTTCTGGTGGTTGCTTCAGGCGGCCGGGGCGCGGTTCACATTCTCGACAGCAAAACCGGTCAGGAAGCCTGTCCCCAGATAGCGATACCGGCAGTCTTTGCCGCAACAAGCCCCTCGGAACGTACGTTCGTGATCTATTCATCAGCGGGCAGACTCTCGTACTGGAACCTGCAATCGGGCCGGCAAACCGCAGAATTTCAGACGGCCGCCTCCTTGCTCGATCCGATTATATTCCGCAATTACAACCTCCTTGTCGGCTGGGTGAACAACGAACTGCTCGTCATCAACGCGACAAACGGCCGGACATTGATCCGCGACCGGACGATTCCTCACGGCCTCCTCCTCCCGGTCGCCTGGGACGATGAAAAGTTTGCGGTATTCTCAGGGGAGGGCGTAACGGTCTATGCGATCGACGATTCAGGCGCGTTGCTGGTGGATGCGGTGTTTTCCGCCGCCGGGGAAAGCGTAACGGCAGGCGTGGCGGCAGTTTCCACGAAAGACGGGTTTTTTCTGGGAACCGGGGATGGCGAGCTTTTCCACCTTGACCGGCAGGGCGGCGCGGCGGCATTTACCGCCGAAACGCAGGTGCGGGTGACGGACGCCTTGGCTTACGACGGTATGCTCTTCTATACGACTACAGACGGCCGCCGGGGGAAAATGCCCGCCGACTACGAGGCTATCCTTGCCGGGGCGGCGGTGACCCTGCCCGTCCGCCCGTTACCGGAACAATCAGGGGTGTCCAATTCCGGATTTCCCGTCGCCGAATTGAACGGCAAATTGCTCTATCTGGAAGGGCAAGGCCCGGTCGTACGCGCCGGGGGAAACCATGCCGCCGATAACGACACAACGGAGGCTCCCGGCCGGGAACTGCTTTCGATGTTTCTGCCGCTGACCATCGACGCGGACTTCGCCGATGACGAAAACATCATCGTCGCGGGAATGCTCTCCACCGGGGGAAGCCTCCTTCAGTTGATCAATACCGCTACCGGGGAAACGGTTCCCATCGAGATTCCTGACGACGTGGTGCTCAAGGTTTACCGGGGAAAAAGCGGCGGACTCTATGCCGCCGTGAGCAGTGCCGCCAAAAGCGGTGAAACCGGCGGAAAGACACGCCTCCTCAAACTCGATCCGCGAAACCCGCGCCAGTCACGGCGTCTTGTTGAGATCGGTGCCGAGGATGATGTGTTCGATATGGCCGAATTCGGCGGGAATCTCGTTACCAACATGGGAAGCGGAAATGCCGATTTCTACGACGGGGCGCGGGGAAACTTTCTCTTCTCGGGCGAACGGACGGGCGGCCTTCCGGCGCGAATTCTCGACGGCGGATCCAGCGTGATCGTCATCGACGACGAAGGCTCAATCGCTTGGCTCGACGGCGCGACCGGCCGTATCCAAGCCCTCATGCGGATTTACGAAGGCGAATGGGAAATGGCCGCCGCAGACGCAAGGCGTGTCCGCGGACGATAATCTCCTTATGCGGTTAACGTGATTCTGCCTCGTCCGCTTCGAGTACCGCGAGCATTTTGAGGAAGGCGGAATCTTCTTTTTTGAGCTCGCGTGAGCCCCTGGTGATTTTACAAAGCGATACGCCGAGGGTCCTGGCGATTTCCCGCTGGGGTTCCTTCTCGCGCAATGCCTTTACCAGTGCCCAGCGCGAGGCAAGGTCGGCAAGCTCTCTGGGTGTAAAAAGAGCCCGGAGGTATGCGGCGATCCGGTGTTTATCATCGGTACGGGCAAAGATGACGGAAAGCTCGTCTATCTCAGGGGCGTTGTCTGTTGCCATAACGATATGCTACCGTGTGCGGCGATGGGATGCAAGCCCCCGGAGCACCCGCCGGCAACAACGTAAGAATTTTGGTCCGCGAATGAGCGCGAATAAGCGCCATTGGCGTTACGAATGATACATACCCATCAGCGCGTATTCGCAACGCCATGTATGGCGCGCATTCGCGGACAAAAAAACTAAAAATCTGTGTAATCCGTTGACCACTCTTACATTCCCTTTGCTTAGAGCCTGTTCAAAAACCCTGCGAGACGCAAGCCGCCGCTGTGATCCGGGGGCGTTACGGGGGTCTGACCCCCGTTGAAGGGGGTAGCGTAGGGCGCAAGACCGGAGCGAGGGGGAAGGCTTTCCCCCTTCGGGGAATTTGATAAGGGAAAATGGCTGAGGCTTGGAGGCCCGCATCGTTTCCCCCTTTCATTTTCCCCTTCTCATTTTCCCTTTTCCATTCGCCCCAAAGGGGCGGAAGGCGGCTATTCCGGCAGGTCAAAGAAGATGCGGTGTTGCCCTATGGCTTGGCGGACGAGCATATCGTAGCCGTTCAGGATTTTGCACCCGGCTTCTTGGGCCCGGCGCAGGAAGGGGGTGCGTTCGGGTTTGTAGATGATGTCGTAGACGATTTCGCGGCCGGTGAACTGGTAGAGGGGGAAAGGGTCGCCGGTATCGCCTTCCATGCCGATCGGGGTGGTCTGGATGATGATGTCGTTAAACGTGGCCGTCCGCACGGCGCCGAATTCGTCGAGGCAGCCCCAGCGGAAGCCGTAGCGGGTCGCTAACTCGTTGGCATTGGCGGGGGTGCGGTTCAGAACGAGGGCCTTGCCTTTGAGCCTGTGTATCTCCGCGACAATCGCCCGCGCCGCGCCGCCTGCCCCTACGACGGTGATCTTTTTTCCTCTCAAATTGCGTTTTGCCCGTTGTTTTTCCGTCATTTTGGTCTCGTCTCCATAGATGAAGGCGAGAAGCGAGGAGGAAAAGCCCTCGGCGTCGGTGTTGTAGCCGTGCCATCCGTCAGGACGGCGCACGATGGTGTTGCACGCGCCGATATGCTTGACTTCCGGGGAGGCGAAGGCGAGGTGCGGGAGGATCGCCTCTTTGTGGGGGACGGTGACGGACGCGCCGTGAAGGCCGATCTCATCGGCAAGGGAGAGAAAATCCCCAATCGCGGCGGCGGGAAAGGGAAGGTAGACGGCATCAAGGGAATCGCGGGGGTACATGGCGTTGTGCAGTTTGGGGCTGTCGGTGGCAGTAAGCGGATAGCCCGTGATGCCCAGCACGGCGGTTTTTTCACCTTTTCTTTCCTTTTCTTCCTTCCCTTTATTTCCGTCTAGCGAACGGAAGTGGTAGCATTCGACCAACTCTTTGGGGTCAATTTGGCCGGAGGCTGCCTGGGGGAAGCCGAGTTCGTCTTTTGCCGAGGTATAGGTGAAGGACGAGCCCATCCGGTCGGCCAAAATACGAGTGCCGGCACCCAGCGGCCCCATGCTGATAAGGATTTTTTCCCTGTTTTGAAGGTCTTTCGCCGCCCGCCAGAGCCTCTGTACGTCCGAGAGGGTGTTCGCCATGACCGCCACCTTTGCAATCTCGTCGCCAAAACGGCACAAACCCCGGATTTTGGCGGTCAGATCGGAATCGGTGCCCCGAATGTTGTGAAAAGACCGGATGATGCGGGTGCCGAAAGCACGCGCCACCTCTTCGATGCCGGGGACCGAGAGGTCTTCTTCAATATCGACATAGGCAAAGTTGCGCCGCCTGTCGGTCTGCGCGAAGGCGAGCCCTTTTGCGAGGAGCGTGATGCGTGTCGATTCCCCGCCGCACCAGTTTCCGCCGTCTTCCTTGCGCCGGATGGTCAGAATGACCGGGAGATCCGCCTGTTCGGGGAAGGGCCTCAAGTCGAACCGTTCCACCGGATCAAGGCAGTCGACGCGCAGTTCCACAAGGTCAATATACTTCCGGTATTTCTCGATCACCTGCAAATCGCGCCTGAGCGTTTTCCCCGTCAGGCACAAACAAATTTTCGCCCCCATAGTCCCTCACATATCCGGCCGGTAGATATAAATCGCGCTTATTCTGTCCAAAGCGTCAAAACTAAGCCGCGCATATTTCGGCCATACGCTCTCAGGATAACGGTAGAGCACATGATCGCCCTTGTCCTCGACCTTTCCGCTCAGAATCCGCAGCGCCGTTGTCTTCTGGTCGCCCTTTTTTACCCCCAGAGCCGACTGAGCACTCACTTGCCAGACCCGGTCTTTGTAGATGTATATGTCCAGCCTGCGCTCGTCATAGACGAATACCACGTCGTCCTGCCATTCCTCGACCCCGCGTACCGCGTGAACGGCATCCGGCTGCCCGTAAAACGCAAACACCTCGCGCAACGTGAGACCCACCATGTTTTCGACATCGGGAACCGCTCCGGGAGACGCCGCTTCCGTTACGGGTACCGTTTGTGCCGCCTCGGCCGCCTCCGCCTGAGACACCGCTTCTTGGGCGTTACCCGAGGAAAGGGCAATAAAAATACCGGCGATAATAATAACGTTTCTCATAACGGTTTTCGGCATTAACCCGGCGGCCATCCCAGTTTTCTGCCGCCCAAGACATGGACGTGCAGGTGATCGACACTCTGGAGGCCGTCACTCTTACAGTTGATCACGAACCGCCCGCCCTTCTCGCCGCAACCCTGCTCTTTGGCGAGCCGCTGGGCCGTCTGGAGCAGTGTGCCAAGCAAGGCCGTGTCGCCCTCTTCCGCTTCCATGAGGCTCGTGATATGCTTCTTCGGGACCACGAGAAAATGCACCGGAGCCTGAGGCGCGATGTCGAAAAACGCGAAAACATCATCGTCTTCGAACAATTTTTGCGCCGGAATCGCCCCCGAAATGATCTTACAAAAGACGCAATCGTTCATACCTGATAGAATAGACGATATGAGAATAAATATCTATACCGACGGCGGTTGCTCAGGAAACCCGGGACCGGGCGGCTGGGCATTCGTCCTATTCCCCGACCCCGCAGGGGCTTCCCTTTTGGGGGAAGCGTCCGAAGCAACAAAGGGGGGGAAGTCTCCCCCCTCGCTCCAGCCCACCGCTTGCGCTTGTGGTCTTCCGCTACCCCCCTCTACGGGGGCTCCCCGCCCCCGTAACGCCCCCGGCCCCGAAGGGGCTTCTCTTGGACGCGGCCTGATAAGTAAGAACGGCGGGGAGGCGGCGACGACCAACAACCGCATGGAACTCACGGCGGTGATCAACGCGCTGGAAATGGTGTCCTCGCTCGGCGGCCCGATAGACGGGGTAACGGTGTTCACCGACTCGCAGTACGTCCAGAAGGGCATCAGCGAGTGGATCGTGGGCTGGAAGCAAAAGGGCTGGATCACCTCCGCCAAGCAGCCGGTGAAAAACGCTGATCTATGGAAGAAACTCGACGCGCTTGCCGCCGGGTATGCGATACGCTGGCAATGGGTGAAGGGCCATGCGGGCAACCCGCTCAACGAACGCTGCGACGCGCTGGTTCAAGAGGCGATCCAGGCGGTCAGGGCCGGGCTTTCGTCATGACGGTCTTCTACGCCGCCGAGATTGTCGGCAAGGCCGGAATCTACGCGTTTCGCCGGGGATTGTCGGCGTTGAAGAAGACACGCGCCATCGACTTTGTGGTTGCCAACGCGGACGGCGCGACTGCGGGCGGGGGTCTCGGCCGGGAACACGCCGCCTACCTCCACAAACTCGGCGCAAACGCGATCACGCTGGGGGATTTCAGCTTCTACAAAAAAGACCTGACGGGAAACCTCGACAAACTCCCCTTCGTCATCCGTCCTTACAACCTCGTTCCCGACGCGCCGGGATGCGGGGCGCGGATCTTCGATGCAGGAGGCGGAATGCGGATCGCCGTTGTACAACTGCTGGGGCAAGTCGGCTTTGCAAAGTTGCACGGCGAAAACCCCTATCAAGCCGCCCTCCCGCTCCTCGAAAAACTGCGCGCGGAAACCCCGTTTCTCCTCCTCGACTTCCACGCCCTCGCCACCGCCGAAAAGAAAACCCTGTTTGCGCTGGTAGACGGCCATTGTTCGGCGGCGATCGGCTCCCACACCCGCGTCCAAACCACCGACAACCGCGTCCTCCCCGGTGGCACCGCCTGCATCACCTGCGCGGGCCTGACCGGAAGCCAAATCTCCGTGGGCGGCCTCGTCCCCGAAATCGTCATCCGCGCATACGTAACCGGCATCCCCGCCTGGCAAAAAGAAGCCGAAACCGCCCCCGCGCTCCAGGGCGTCCTCGTGGACATCGCCGACAACGGCAAAGCGCGGTCAATAGAACGAGTAAGCCGTGCCATCGGGTAGTGATTCTCCTTTTAAGCAAATGGAATATAAGAGTGGTCAACGGATCACACAGATTTTTAGTTTTTTTGTCCGCGAATGTACGCGAATGTATGCGAATACGCGCCATACATGGCGTTGCGAATACGCACTGCTGGGTATGTATCATTCGTAACGCCAATGGCGCTTATTCGCGTACATTCGCGGACCAAAATTCTTAAGTTGTTGACAGGGGAAGTCTCCCCATACGCGCCTAAGCCTGTTCCGTATCGGTACCTCGGCGAACCCCCCGTCATTGCGAGGGCGTAGCCCGAAGCAATCCAGTCGAGGGGCGTGCCCTCTGGATTGCCGCGCTTCGCTCGCAATGACGTGGGTGACGGACGCAACGACGCACCGTCATTGCGAGGAGCAAAGCGGCCATCGTCATTGCGAGGAGGCGGCAACACGGTTGCCAATAGCGACGAAGCAATCCAGTCGAGGGACGTGCTCCCCCCATAGGGGGGGCCGAGGGGCTTTCACCCTGGATTGCCGCGCTTCGCTCGCAATGACGTGGGTGACGGACGCAACGACGCACCGTCATTGCGAGGAGCGAAGCGGCCATCGTCATTGCGAGGAGGCGGCAACACGGTTGCCAATAGCGACGAAGCAATCCAGTCGAGGGACGTGCTCCCCCCATAGGGGGGCCGAGGGGCTTTCACCCTGGATTGCCGCGCTTCGCTCGCAATGACGGGTGGGCATCCCTCCCTAAGCCTGTTCCGTATACGCGCCTAAGCCTGTTATGCATCGATAACAGGGGCTGTTATGTATCGATACTAGGCGGGGAACCGGTTGGTTCCTCGGTGGGGCGGCCTCGTCATTGCGAGGAGGCGGCAACACGGTTGCCAATAGCGACGAAGCAATCCAGCCGGGGAAGGCGGGCAAACGCTTCGCGTTGCCTTCTGGATTGTTTCGCTTGGCAATGTGCCGCTCGCTCGCAATGACGCTTTTGTTCGTGTTGATGCGGCCCATTTGCTTACTGACCCGGCAATATTACATAGTATATAATAAGTGCTTGACATAACAACCCAACATATTATATAATCATAAGCATGGAACGAATTGATGTTAGACGAATGTCTGTTGACGAACAGG
>JAISZQ010000357.1 GCA_031269165.1 Spirochaetaceae bacterium | reverse complement strand
TTGCGGAGTTTGTCCTGGTCGACCGCGCCTTCTTTGGAGAAATCAAGCGCGGTGTAGCCCGCCTTTTCAATGGCTTCCTTGATGGCGGACACCCGCACCTTGAGGGGGTTGTAAACCACGGTAGCCCTTTCCGTGGCAAGGTTCACGGCGGCGGATTCGATGCCCTCCAGCTTGCGGATAGCCTTCTCAACCCGCGTAGAACAAGCTGCGCACGTCATACCGCCGATGGGGATGCTTACGGTCGCGCCTTTTGGCTTGTCCAGGACTTCATAGCCGATTCTCACAACCGCCTCCTTGACGCTGGTTAAGGTGTGGTCGCCGGTAAACTCAACGAATAACTTTTCGCTGGCAAGGTTCACTGTGGCGGTGCTGACGCCTTCGATTTTCCGCACGGTCTTCTCAATCCGTCCCGCGCAGGCAGCGCACGTCATACCGCCGATGGCTAATACTTGGCTCTGCATACTACTCTCCTCTCCTCGTTTTCATCGCTCTCATGATAACACATACCCCGACAATCGCAAGCGGCACGATACAATGCCAATGCGCTAGTAAAAAACCCATACAACAACTCCTTTTCTTCTATATATAGAGGGGGAGAAGCCTCCCCCTTGCTCCAGACCGCCGCTTGCGCTTAGGGTCTTACGCTACCCCCTCTCCTAGGGGTTCCACCCCTAAGACCCCGCATTTGATCCCGTTCACCACAGATTGCGTCACGTGGCGAAAAAATCAGTCGCCGGTTACGGCGCAATCTGTGGCCTCTATCTTCAGAAACGATTATACCAGACAATTGTGTCGGAATTATGTTGACCGGATCAACGGACGCGACCCTATTATTTTTTGAACCTGTTCCAAAACTAATCGACGATGCGCTAACGCGCACGATTTTGGAACAGCCTCGCCTCTTATATCCGAGGGTGAATTTATCACGTATTAACGACCCCACTTGACAAAAAAATCATGGTTTTATATCATACTTAAACGATATGATTACTGCGAACATTGCGTCTTCGTTGCAAAAGGCGTTTGAGCCGTATGCCGCGTACTTCTCCGCGAACCTGCACAAGTTCCTTGCGGCGATCGCGGAACATTTTTGGCTGAGCGGCGGCGCGTTACTCATCGCCACCGTTGCCGGCGTGTCTTTCGGGGTGCTGTGCGCGCGCAACAAGACGGCCAATCTGGTCATCACCAGCGTTTTTTCGGCGGCGCGGATCATTCCGAGCCTTGCCATCCTGTTTCTCTGCCTCCCCTTGCTGGGAACCGGCTTTAAGCCTTCGATCGTGGCACTCATCTTTCTCGCGCTGCCGCCCATTCTGATGAACACGGCGGTTTCCTTTGCCTCGGTTCCGGCGGCGATCCTTGAGGCGGCGGCGGCGATGGGCATGACCACCGTGCAGATTTTCTGCAAAGTGAAGGCCCCGCTCGCGCTGCCCCTCGTCCTTGCCGGGTTCAAAACGGCGGCAGTGGAAGTCGTCGCGAGTGCCACGCTCGCCGCATATATCGGCGGTGGCGGTCTCGGCGTGATTATCTTCACCGGATTGGGCCTCATGCGGACAGAGTTACTGGTTATCGGCGGCGCAAGCGTCGCGTTACTTTCGATACTGATCGATTTTTTGCTTTCCGGTTTGGAAAAGAAAGTCCAGACCGCGCTTTTTGGTTAAACGGGTGTTGTCGTGGCGGCGCGTAACGGCGGCGGCACTATGATACCTCATATTATAGAAGGAGTTTTTATGAAAAAGACACAAAAAATGGGCGTCGTTCTTGTCGTTTTGCTGGCCGTATTGGTTTTGTTGGGCTCGTGCGCCCCAAAATCGAAGGCGGCGGTTCGTATCGGGTCGAAAAATTTTACCGAGAACCTCATCTTGGCCGAAGTGTACGCGCTTGCGCTGGAAGATGCGGGGATCAAAGTTGAACGCCGCTTCGACTTGGCGAGTTCTGTCGTCCATGCGGCTCTCGTGAGCAACGAGATCGACCTGTATCCCGAATACACCGGGACCGGTTTGCTTGCCGTGCTGAAACTGCCGCTCATCACCGACCCCCAGGCGGTGTACGACACGGTCAAGGCGGAATACGCCAAGCAGTTTGACGTGGTATGGCTCGATTACGCGCAGGCCAACGACGGGCAGGGCATCGTGGTGACGAAAAAGATTTCCGACGCCTACGGGATCCGCACGATTACCGACCTGCAACGAAACGCGGAACATATCCGCTTCGCCTCTCAGGGGGAGTTTGACGAGCGGGAAGACGGCATTCCGGGCCTTGAAAAGGTCTACGGGCCGTTTAAGTGGGCTTCCAGCACCGTGTACTCGGACGCGCTGAAGTATCAGGTGCTTGCCGCGGACGATGCCGATGCCGCCCCTGCCTACACCACCGAGGGGACGCTCATTGACCCGGCCTATGTGTTGCTTGAGGACGACCGCTATGTGTGGCCGCCCTACAACATTGCCCCGGTTGTCCGTCGCGCCGTGCTTGACCAGTCCCCGCAGATCGCGGACGCGCTCAACGCGGTGAACGCCAAGATCGACACGCCGACCATCACGCGCCTCAACGCGCAGGTTGACTTGGACAAACGGGAATACGCCGATGTCGCGAAAGATTTTTACAATGCGATCAAATGAGCGATTTTCGAGATTCAGGCCAACAGACTGAAGAAAACAAGGAGGGGGAAGTCTCCCCCTCGTTCCAGCCGCCTATGGCGTCTTCCACTACCCCCTCTACGGGGCTCCGCCCCGTAACGCCCCGCTGGGGGGTCTTGGGCCCCCCAGACCCCCCGGTTGACGCGCACTTTTGCGCCCGCTTTCGCGCCCGGTTTGGCGTTCCCCCGGAGGCGGAACCGGTATTGGACAACATCGTCCCGCTTTCAGAACAATGCCGAATCGCGGAACTTGAAAAAGATCTGTTTGATACGGCGGACTTACGGAATGCGGGGCTTGATGCGGGCGACTTGTATCGGCGCGGCCTTATCAATCTTGAGAGCGAGAACGAACAGGCCGGGCTTTTCCAGTTGGGCACTTTTTACACCCTGCTGGATGTGTTTGTCGTTGCCGAACCGGAAAAATACCGGGCGTTTGACCAGGAAACACAAGCCGCCCTCGACAACTGGTATTTTGCCGCCTATTATGCGCGGCTTACCCTTGATCCGCAACAACGGCCTTCGGGCGACACCGTTCTCACCCGCGAGGAAGTCCTGATGCGCGTTCAAACGGAGGAACGGCAGGCGTACCTCACCAACTGCGACTGCCGTGTTCTTGCCGGAGGCCACGACGACTGCGACAAGCCGCTCCGCACCTGTATCTCGTTCCGGTCGGGCATCAACACCATCGCCCACCGGGGCGTTTCCCAGCCCGTCACCAAAGAAAAGGCCGAGCAGGTGATACGGGACGCGGACGCAGCGGGCCTCATCCACACGGCAAACGAAAACACGATCTGCAACTGCTGTACGGACTGCTGTTATCTTTCGCGGGCGCGTAAAAAACGGGACGCGGTACTGGCCGATCATAACAAGCCCTTTTTACGCTGGCCCAAAGTTACCCGGCGCGTCCGGGCGGACTGGGACAAGTGCGCCTCGTGCGGACTGTGCGAAGAACGCTGTCCCTTTCACCTTTTTTCCGTGGCGGAACAGCGGGTGGACGACGGCCAATGCGTCGGCTGTTCGTTGTGCGTTAACACTTGTCCGCAAGGCGCGTTGTCGCTGGAGGAGCAGTGTTGATAATTCCAAAACTTATGTGATTCGGGCGCGGGTTTTGCCCACTTCTGGAGTTTCGGGCGGGGCTTTGCCCCGCTTGTTCCGAAACTCCATGCTCAATGCGAAGCGTTGAGCCGTGATCCGGGGGCGTTGCGGGGGTTCAACCCCCGTAGAGGGGGATAGCGGAGGGCGAAGACCGGAGCGAAGGGGGAGACTTCCCCCTTTTTGCTGGATTTTGAACAGGCTCTCATACCAAAAATCCGCGCGCATCCGTATTTGGCGCAATCTGCGGTTAAGGATTATTACGTTGTTGACGACGAGGAGGCATGATTTGACGGCGGTATCGTTTGAACATATCACCAAGCGGTTTCAGAATGCGGCGGAGGCTGCGGTTGACGATCTTTCGCTTGCGATTGAGGCGGGGGAGTTTATCACGATTGTCGGGACTTCGGGGTGCGGGAAAACGACGCTGCTCAAGATGATCAACCGGCTGGTTGACTACGATTCCGGCGAGTTATGCGTGAACGGGGTCGACGTGAAGACGGCGGACACGATCCGGCTGCGGCGCAGTATCGGCTATGTGATCCAGCAGTCGGGGCTTTTTCCGCACATGACGGTGTTTGAAAATGTCGCGCTCGTTCCCCGGCTGCTCAAATGGGACAAGGCGCGGATCGCAAGCCGGGTGCGGGAGTTGCTGGAACTGGTCAATCTGGACTACGGGGAATTCCACAAACGCCATCCCGCCCAGCTTTCTGGCGGACAGCAACAACGGGTCGGCCTGGCGCGGGCACTTGCGGTTGATCCGGACATTCTCCTTCTGGACGAACCCTTCGGCGCGATAGACGCGATCAACCGCGTCAATCTGCAAAACGAGTTGCTCCGTATCCACCGCCTCCAAAAAGACGCCGGGTCAAAGAAAACCTATCTTTTTGTGACGCACGACATCAACGAGGCGTTGAAACTGGGGACACGGACGCTGGTCATGCACAAGGGCTCGGTTGTGCAGTTTGACAGCCCGGAAAAACTGTTGCATAATCCGGCCAACGATTTTGTACGCGAGCTTCTGAAAGACGCCCAAGGGTTTGTGCGGGACGGAGACGGTATATGATGTCTCCAAAACGGGGTTGGTTTGGGCAGCAATGCCGATTCCAGCGCGAACGATGTTACGGTTAACCGCAGATTACGCGGATGGATGCGGATTTTCGCGGGTAATATATGCTATTCGCGAGCCCCCCGTCATTGCGAGCGAGCCCTTCGTCATTGCGAGCGAGCGGCACATTGCCGAGCGAAGCAATCCAGTGTGAGGGCCTCTCCCGGCTGGATTGCTTCGCCGCGTTGCGGCTCGCAATGACGATTCTGTTCTCGTCATTGCGGGCGAGCCCTTCGTCATTGCGAGCGAAGCGAAGCAATCCGTGCGCGCTTCGCGCGAATTGAAAATGATACATGGATAATGGATAATGACAGGAACAGAACGCGCCGTTTTCAAAACACGACATTCTCCATTTTCAATTCTCCATTTTCCATTCGCCCCAAAGGGGCGCCTGATTGCTTCACCTGCGGCAACTATGTTGCCGCGCCTTCGCAATGACGGCCATCCCCCGCCTAAAAGAAAGGGCCATCCCCGCAATTAAATTGCGGGGGTCGCGTTTCGCTTGACCCCCCACCGTGCGCTGTTACGGTCATTCCTCCCAGTTGTCATCGGTGCTGTCCTTTAGAAGCGGCCAGTGCAACTCAACCGTCGGCCCCGCCGTGGTGTTGCGCTCCCCATCAGTGTCGGCGGCATTGACCGCGTGGCCTGGATAGAAGAAGGCTTCGGCGGTGTTTTTGTCGGAGTCTCCCTCATTGCCACCGTCACCCTCCTTCGTTGCCCCGAAAATCGTGCCGCCGGTCGGGCTGCCGGTCTTGGTGAACTTGCTGTATTCATCAAGCACATACACGCCGCCGCCGCGGTCGGTGGCGATATTGCCGCTGATGGTTCCGCCGTTCATGGTGAACGTGCCGTTAATGGGATCGTTGTCCACGTCCCTATCCACATACACGCCGCCGCCGCCGCCGTTGCCTTGGAAGCTCTCATTGTCGCTGATGATCCCGTCGTTCATGATGAACGTGCCGCCGCCCTTTACCAACACGCCGCCACCGTATGCCCTGTTGTAGTTACCCGTGAGACATGCGCCGTTTCCCATGATCAGCTCGCCGCCGCTCTCCACCTTGATGAGGGGGGCGATGTTGTTGCTTACGCCCTTAAAGATGATATTCTTCAGGGTCAGCTCAACGTCCGTCGTTTTCATGGTGACGAGGGGATAGGTCTTCGTGATTGGCGTTCCAGCCCCATCCATCACGTCCTGCTCCGCTTTGCTAAGATAGCGCAGGATTATGGGCGGACCGCCGCCCTCAGCACCGTCAATCGTTCCCGTGACGCTCGGAAGTATCGTGTCCAGAACGACGATTTCGGCGGGAAGCGGATACCTGGTCTTCGCCTTCTCCGTTACCGTTACGCCCCATTCCCCGCCATTGTCATAGCGTTCCCGCACTTTTTCCAACGCCTTCGCTACCGTCGCCAAAGGCGCATCGCTTGTCTCCCCCGTGTTTGTGTCATCGTTGCCGTCAGACTTTATATACAAGGTCATAAAGGCTTCGAGCGTCAGGGGATCCGGCTGCGGATCGGGCTGCACCGGTTCCTCCGCGACCTGCATCTTGACGAAATCTTCCAGAAAGTCGCACCCCGTAAATCCCACGGCTATAATGCCGAGCGCGAACACCACAACCGCCACCGCAATACCACGAAAATTATTCTGCTTCATACCATATCTCCTTAAGAAAAAAATATATAACAACAGGGGAATCGCCCCCCGCTCTTATCTCTTCCATAACGTTTTTATATAACCCTCACGAACAACGCGCCCGCTCATTGCGAGC
>JAISZQ010000291.1 GCA_031269165.1 Spirochaetaceae bacterium | reverse complement strand
GTCCGCGAATGTACGCGAATGTATGCGAATACGCGCTGATGGGTATGTATTATTCGTATTTATTCGCGCCATTCGCGGACCAAAATTCTTAAGTTGTTGACAGTGGGAGACTTCCCCCTACTGAATTGTTATTTGGCTTTTTATAGGAGTGTTTTATGGACAATCATTTTGGATCGCTTTCGCCGCGGATGCATCAGTTTCGCATGAAACTGCTCAACGCCAAACCCTCGGTGTGTGTCGAACGCGCGAAAATCACCACCGAGACGTATCGGGAAAACATGGATCAGCCGCTGGCGATACGGCGGGCGTTGATGTATAAAAACGTGCTCGAAAAGATGAGCGTGTTTATCGAGGAAGAGACGTTGCTCGCGGGAAACCAAGCCTCAAGCAACCGGTCGGCGCCGATCTTTCCCGAATACGCGATGGATTGGGTCATCGCCGAGTTGGACGAGTTTGAAAAGCGGGACGGCGACCGTTTTGCTATCACCGAGGAAAGCAAGCAAGCCCTGTGGGACATCGCCCCGTTCTGGCAGCATAACACCGTGAAAGAACGCGGGCTTGCCGCCATGCCCGCCCAGGCAAAGGTGTTCTACGACCTCGGCATCATCAAGGCGGAGGGGAACATCACCTCGGGCGACGCCCATGTCGCCGTTGATTACAAGCGTATGCTGAAGGAAGGGCTTTTAGCATACAAACGTCGCGCCGAGGAAAAATGCGCCGCCCTCGACCTTACCGACTATCAGAACTTGGCAAAATCTTACTTCTACCGTGCCGTTGCCATCGTGGTGGACGCGACAATCGCCTTTGCCGCACGTTACGCGGACCTTGCCGGGGGTATGGCCGACAAAGAAAACGATGCCGGGCGGCGGGAAGAACTGCGTGCAATGAGCCGGATTTTGCGTAAAGTCCCCGCTCACGGCGCGGAAAGTTTTCACGAGGCGGTACAGTCGCTGTGGCTCGTGCATCTCTGCCTCCAGATCGAGAGCAACGGGCATTCCCTTTCCTACGGGCGCATGGATCAGTTTCTCTTCCCCTACTACGACCGGGACCTCAAGGCGGGAACGATCACCGAAGAAAGTGCCTGCGAGCTTTTGACCAACCTGTGGCTTAAAACTTTCACCATCAACAAAATCCGCAGTTGGTCTCACACCCGCTTTTCCGCCGGAAGCCCGCTCTACCAGAACGTAACGATAGGCGGCCAGACGGTGGACGGCGCGGACGCGGTGAATCCCCTCTCCTTCCTTATCCTGCGCAGCGTGGCCCAGACACGGCTTCCCCAGCCAAACCTCACGGTGCGGTATCACCGGCGGCTCGACGAGCGGTTTATGGCGGAATGTATCGAGGTGGTGCGCTTGGGATTTGGGATGCCCGCCTTCAACAGCGACGAGATCATCATCCCCTCGTTCATCGAAAAGGGCGTGAAGAAAGAGGACGCCTACAATTACAGCGCGATAGGGTGCGTGGAAGTGGCGGTGCCCGGCAAGTGGGGCTACCGTTGCACGGGCATGAGTTTTCTCAACTTTCCCAAGTCCCTCCTCATTGCGCTGAATGACGGCGTGGACATTGAGTCGGGGATCAAGGTCTGCGAGGGCATGGGGCATTTTACCGCGATGAAGTCTTTCGACGAGGTGATGGCCGCCTGGGACAAGATCATCCGGGAGTTTACACGGCAATGCGTGATCATCGATTCGGTTGCCGACACCGTGCTGGAAAAAGATACGGCGGACATTCTCTGTTCCGCCCTCTGCGACGACTGCATCGAGCGCGGCCTCAACCTAAAAGAGGGCGGCGCGGTCTACGACTTTATCAGCGATCTCCAAGTCGGCATCGCAAACCTCGCCGATTCGCTTGCGGCGATAAAAAAATGCGTGTTTGAGGACAAGTCCATGACTCAGGCGGAACTGTGGGACGCGCTCCGGCATAACTTTGAAAGCACGGAAAACGAAGGCGCGGAACACAAGCGTATCCGCGCGCTCCTCATCGCCGCCCCAAAGTACGGCAACGACGACGATTACGCCGACTTGCTCGTGCGCCAAGCCTACGACGTCTACATCGACGAGATGAAGAAGTACCGCAATACCCGCTACGGGCGCGGACCCATCGGCGGCATCTACTATGCGGGCACGTCTTCCATCTCCGCCAACGTGCCCCAGGGAGCCGGTACTTCCGCCACGCCCGATGGCCGCAAATCCGGCGAGCCTCTTGCGGAAGGCTGTTCCCCGTCCCACGCCATGGACAGGCACGGCCCCACGGCGGTCTTCAAGTCCGTGTCCAAGTTGCCCATCAAGGAAATCACCGGGGGCGTCCTCCTCAACCAAAAGCTCACGCCCGCGATGCTTGAGTCCGAAGAGAACCGCGCCAAGTTGCAAGTCCTCGTCCGCGCCTTTTTCAACCGGCTTGGCGGCTTTCATGTCCAGTTCAACGTGGTTTCACGGGAGACGCTGCTCGACGCTCAGGCCCATCCGGAAAAGCACCGGGACCTTATCGTCCGGGTCGCGGGTTACAGCGCGTTCTTCAACGTTCTTTCCCGCCAGACTCAGGACGACATCATCGAGCGGACCGAGCAGACGCTTTAAGGAAAATACTGTTTTATAAAGCAGGCGTTTTTGGCGGACAGCGGGTTTACTCAAACCGTCGGTTGTCCGTTAGCAATGCGCTTCCATTTTGAAGGAGTTTTAACTATTCAGTTGAGTCAGTTGGGGGGTGGAAGTCTCCCCCCTCGCTCCGGTCTTGCGCCCTCCGCTACCCCCCTCAGCGGGTGGCTCCGCCCCCCGCAACGCCCCCCATCCCGGCGGCGGTTTGGTTCCCGATAGCCACGGCGCAGGTGATTGACCAACCTTGCCACGAGAGGCTGTTCCAAAACCTCACGTTTTGGCAAGGCAAACTGAGTTTGCCCAGCAACCTCTGTGGACGGGCACTATCTCGCATCCTTCGCTATACCGGCAAACGCCTTTTCCACGATGGCCGTGTCCGGCGCTTTGGTGAAGGCGGAGACGACGGGGACGATGAGGAAGGGCGCGATGATGGCGATTGACGCGGCAAGCGGGCCGGGGAGTTTCACGAGGTAAAAGAGAAGGGCTTCCGTGACCAGTCCTCCAAGAAGGCCACAGTACGCGCCCATTTTGGTGACCCGTTTCGAGTAGAGGCTGAGGATGTAGGGGGCGGCAAACGCGCCGGACACCGCGCCCCACGAGAGGGACATCAGCGTAACGATGATGGTGATCTGGAAGCGGCTCACGAAGTAACTTATCACGATGAAGAGGAATGACAGGAAGCGAATCATGGCGGTTGAGCGGTCTTTCGAGGCGGATGCGTCGATTTTGACCGGGTAGAGGTCGATGGCGACCGACGAGGCCGAGATGAGCACGAGGGAAGACAGGGTTGACATCGACGCGGAGAGCACGAAGATGAGTATCAGCGCGATAAGCACTTCGGGCAAATGTTCGGTGAGCAAGGTCGGGACGATGAGGTCAAAGTTGATGTTGCCGTTTGGGAGGCGGGGGATCGTGCCGCTTGTGAAAAAAGCGTGGGACGCAGTTCCGACAAAGTAGGCGCAGAACCCGACGATTGCCGCAAACACGGTACACGCGACCACCGCGCGGGGGATCACGGCCTCGTTCTTGATGGCGTAGAATTTCTGCGTCATCTGGGGCAGTCCCCATGTGCCGAAACTCGTCATAAACACGAGGCTCACGATGGTCAGCACCGTGGGCGGCGAGGCAACGTTTACCGGATAGTTGGTCTGGATGGTGCCGACAAGATGGGCGAAGCCGCCGCCCTCGCCGACAATCACGATGAACATTGCCACCGCGCCCGCGATCATGAAAAGGCCCTGGATGAAGTCAATGACGACCACCGCGAAATAGCCGCCGAGAATGAGATACACGCCGGTAAACGCGATCATGAGGAGGAGGGCGAGGTCGTAGGATATATGGAAGACTGTTTCAAAGAGATGCCCCAGCCCCTTGAATATCGAGGCCGAATAGGGCAAGAGGAATATGAAGATGATGCACGCCGCGATGGGCTTTAAGTGTTTCGCGCCGTAGCGTTGTTGCAGGTATTCCGGCATCGTCATGGCGTCGAGGTTCTGGGTCATGCGGCGGGTGCGGCGGGCGAGTACGAGCCAAGCGGCCATCGAACCGATGAAGGCGTTCCCGGCGGCGATCCACAGCGCGTTAAGGCCGAACTGCCATCCTTGCGTTCCGGCGAACCCGATAACCATCACGGCGGAAAAGTACGAGGTGCCGTAGGCGAGCGCGGAGACCCAGGGCCCCAGCGTCCGTCCGCCGAGGAAAAAATCTCCCAGCGTCTTCGTCCGGCGCAACCCCCAAATGCCGATGCCCGTTACCAACGCGAAAAAAAGTACCAGTAAAACGATTTGAAATGTCATTGCTTTGTCCTTTGTAAACAGTAGAGGCTGTTCCAAAACTTCAGTTTTTGGAACAGCTTCCCTAGATTTAAGGGAAAACCGGAGCCTTTGACCGGTTTTTCCAAGAGCCTGTTTCAAAACCGTGCGCGTTAGCGCACAGTCAATTAGTTTTGGAACAGGCTCAGCACTCCGTACATTAAACTCTAAAACCAACGCTTTGGCTAGGAGCCTGTGGGACTTAGCAAAAAATTGGAAATAATACACGAAAATACGAATTTTAACCTAATCAAAATACTAACAATGGCTTATTTATCATAGTTTTTGCACTATTTTCTGCGAAAAAAAGTGCGAAAAATCGCTAAGTCCCTCCCACAGACTCCTAGCCAAAACGTAGTCCGAGCCGCCTACTGGCGGCGAAGCGTAAACAGTCCTGTTGAGACTGTCGGAAAAGCAGTCAAACAACAAAACTCATGCTATACTCTCTCGTATGGCCCGATATAAATACTTTGATAAATCCCAAGGATTATTCCTTGCCGTTTGCCTCGATGAGCAACTCATCCCCGGCTCCTTCGAACACACCTTGAATTATCTCATCGGCCAGTTTGACCTGAGCGCCTTCGACGCGGCGTTCCGCAACGACCAATTGGGAGCGCCCGCCTATCCCCCGACGTCATGCTCAAAATAATCTTCTATTGCTACTCGCGGGGGATCATCACCAGCCGTTCCATAGAATATGCCTGTAAAACGAATATCATTGTGAAAGCCCTGGCCCGTGACGCGGAGCCGGATCATGACACTATCGCGCACTTCATTTCAAGCCAGGCGGAGGCGGTGAAGGGACTATTCGCGCAGGTATTGCTGAAATGTTACGCGCTGGGATTAATAGGCGGGGAACTGTTCGCGATAGACGGCTGCAAGCTGCCGTCCAACGCGGCCAAGGAATGGTCCGGAGCGAGGCAGAGAACCTGTGTGAGGAGATGAGGAAAAAGATAGACGAGGCGAAATACCGCGCGTTATACGGGAGGCGGATGCAGATAATAGAACCGTGTTTTTCGGATATGAGTTATTGCAAGGGGATGGACAGGTTTTCGCTGAGGACAAAGATAAAAGTAAACATTCAATG
>JAISZQ010000290.1 GCA_031269165.1 Spirochaetaceae bacterium | reverse complement strand
CCACCTGTCAACAACTTAAAAATTTTGTCCGCGGATTGACGCGGATTTTCACGGATTATACCCCGCTCGATCCGTGTTAATCCGCGAAAATCCGCGGACCTTTCTTTTCTTTTTGCTTAAGTTGTTGACAGAGGGAGACTTCCCCCTTTGCTTTATTTTCCTTATAATAGCGGAAAAGTCCCGCGTGGGTGGGATACATTATCGATTAAGGAGTGAAGAATGAAGAGGTGTGTTTGGGCTTTGACGGTGGCGCTTGCGGGCGTACTGGTGTTGGCGGGGTGCGCGAAAAAGGACGCGGAGAAGAAGTTGTTCATCTACAACTGGACGTATTATACGCCGCCTTCCGTCATCGAGAAGTTTGAGGCGGAGTACGGGATCGACGTGGTCTACGACGAATTTGCGTCCAACGAGGATATGTACGCGAAGTTGCTTTCGGGCGGCGCGGGCTACGACATCGTGTTTCCGTCGGGGGACTATGTGTCAATTATGATTGCGCAGGATATGCTGGAGAAGGTTGACAAGGCGAAGTTGTCCAATCTGGGGAATATCGACCCGCTGCTTCTGCAAAAGGCGACCTACGACCAGACGATGGATTATTCGGTGCCCTACTATTGGGGGGCGGCGGGGATCGCGGTGAATACGGAACGGGTGCCGGACTATGAGCGGAGTTGGTCGCTCTTTGCGCGTCCCGACTTGAAGGGCCGCATGACGATGCTGGATGATATGCGCGAGGTGATGGGGGACGCGCTCGTGTCGCTGGGGTTCTCGGTGAACACGAAGAATCCCGCCGAGGTTGCGGCGGCCCGCGACCTTATCAATACGCAGTGGAAGCCGAACCTGACAAAGTTTGACGCGGAGGCGTTTGGCAAGGGCTACGCGCAGGGCGATTTCTGGGTGGTGCAGGGTTACGCCGAGGTGGTCTACGAGGAAATTGCCGAGGACCCGGCGATGATGGCAAACACGGTGTTCTTCATTCCGCCTGAGGGGGGGCCGGCCTACATCGACAGCATGTGCATCCTGAAAGGGGCGAAAAACCTCGATGCGGCCTACCTCTTCATCGACTTTATCCACAGGCCGGACATTTACGCGGAGTTCGCCGATTTCTTCGGGTTCCCGGCGACGGCGAACATCCCGGCCCGCAAACTGAAGCAGGAGGGGAGTTGGTACACGGTCGAGGAGCTCGCCAACACGGAGTTGAAAGACGATCTGGGCGAGGCGTTGGAATTGTACAACACGGCGTGGTTTGAATCAATCCGGGTGGGGGAATAACCATAAACGCATAGCAATTTTGAGAACCACGGACCACACGAACAGACGCGAACAAATGCGTCTGTTTGTGTTGCCTGTCATCAGAGCCGACAAAGATGCTTCCCAAATCACAAGGAGTTTGGGTAAGGTACTGTTTGATCATCTGCCGCAGGAAAAGCAAAAGGTGTTTGACATCAAGCACGGGATAAGGACTGAGAGATAAGGGCCGTCTTCACACTTGGCGAGGATGGCCTTTTTTGTTGGATGGGGGCTTCCCCCTTGCCTGTAAATCGAGGAAATAACAATGGCACCGCTCATCCCCAATTCCCCACCCCCAAGAATGTAATCCGCGTAATCAGGATCGCCATACTTAGCGCAATCTGGGGACCCTTATTTTCTTACCCGTTTGGGGCGGTCGTGGCGGGAGTTGAGGAGGGAGTACAGCACCGGCGTGACGAAGAGGGTCATAAGGGAGCTGACGGTGAGGCCGCCGACGAAGGTTTTGCCGATGGGCTGGATCGTGTCCGCGCCGGGGCCGGGGAAGAAGGCGATGGGGACCATGCCGAGGATGGTGGTAAGTCCGGTCATCAAGATGGGGCGCAGACGATTCCGGCCCGCTTCGACGCAGGCTTCGCGGACTTTCATGCCGCGCGCGCGGAGCATGTTGGTGTAATCCACGAGGACGATGCCGTTGTTGACCACGACGCCGACGAGGGCCACGATGCCGACCGCGCTGAACATCGACATGTTTTCGTTGCCGAGTTTGTAAATCCAGATGACACCGATGAAGATGAGCGGGATCGAGAAGAAGATGATGATCGGGTCGACAAAGGACTCAAACTGGCTCGCCATGAGGCCGAAGACGAGGAATATTGCTGCCGCGATGATGAACAAGAACTTCGTATTGTAGGCGGCGACTTCGGCGGCCTCCCCCTGATAGCGCAACGTGACGCCTTCCCGCTCGACGAGGTGTTCGCCGAGAACGGCCTTGAGTTGGGCGGCTCCTTGCGTTGCCGAGACGCCGGGCGGGAAGTCGCCGGTGACGCGGACGACGCGCTCTTGGTTTTCCCGCCGAATCGACGAGGAGGCGCGATTTTCGATGATGCGGGCCACGTTGGCAAGCGGGATGCGCTGTCCGCTACGTCCGTTGACAAAGATCGCGTCGAGGCTGGCGAGGCCCCTCCGGTCGCTGTCGCGGAGGCGGACAATGACGTTGAGCACCTTGTCCCCCTGCGTGATGGTCGTCGCGGTGGAACCGTCCATCGCGGTGCGTATTTCCGAGGCGATGGCGGAAAGCGACACGCCCAACGCCGCCGCGCGCCCCCGGTCAATCTCGATCTGCAACTGCGGCGCGCCCTCGTCCATGTTCACCACCGCGTTTTCCACGTCGGGCATATACCGCCCGATGATGCGCACGATGTCGTTCGCCTCGGCCAAGAGCGCGTCAACGTCGCGGGAATGAAGGGCGATGTCAACGCCGGTCGACGTCCCCATGTTCCGCCCCGCCCGGAACGAGAGCCGCGCCCCGGGAATCTCGTTGAGTTTCGGGGTCAGTTTGGCGATGATCATGTCCGGCGTGTCGATCTGGAGGGCCGGTTCGGGAAGGGTAATCTGCAAACTGCCGGAACCGGAACGCCGCGCCGTCACAATCGTGTTTTGATAGCCTTGCACTTCCTCGCGCACCAGCGTTTCCACGTCGCGCAACAACGCCTCCGTCACCTCAATCGCCGTCCCTTGCGGCAGCGTTACGTTGAGCGATACCGAGTCGTCGGTACGGGTGCGGAGGAACATATTCATCCCGATACCCGAAAATTGCAACAGCGAAAAGGCAAGAATGCTGAGAACGAGCAACAACACGGGGGCACGATGGTTTAGGCAGTATTCGATGCCGATGGTGTAGAGCGTGTCGAGCCTCGTGAAAAACCGTTCGAGCGCGTTATCCAGGTGGCTAAGCAGTTTGTTGCGGAGCGGCTTTTGCCTTCGGGTGTTGAGCCTCAGAATGGAACCGGCGAGGGAGGGCACGAGCGTTATCGCCACGATGAGCGAAACGGTGAGCGAGATCACCACAGTGAAGATGAGGTCGGAGAAGAGTTGGCCCATCATGTCGAGCGAGTTTTTGTAGATGATAAGCGGAAGGAACACGCAGAGCGTCGTGGTGGTCGAGGTAACGATGGCCCGCATCATCTCGGCGGAACCGAGGATCGCGGCAACGTCGGACTTGGCCCCGCGCAGACGATAGTTGTGGATGTTGTCCAGAATGACGATCGAGGCGTCAACGGTCATGCCGAGGCCGAGGATGAGGCCCGTCATCGTGAGCAGGTTCAGCGTGAACCCCGCCGCCGCCATGCACATCAGCGTGAGCAGGATGGAAATCGGAATGGAGAGGCCGATGATCAGCGTGCCCTTTATGTTGCGCAAAAAGAGAAAGAGAATCGCCATCGCCAACAACGCCCCCTGGAAGGCGTTCCCGTAGACCTGTTGCATGGTGGCGGAGATCATCGCGGTGTTGTCCGACAGCACTTCGAGCGTTACGCCGCGGGGAAGGTTCGCGTTAATCCCTTCGAGCGCGTCCTTCACGCGGCGGGCGATCTGCACAGAGTTGGAATCCGCCTCGGACGTAACCTGAATGTACACGCCGGTGTCGCCGGAAACATACACCCGCGCCGCGTTGTCGTTGTAGGCAAGGTCTATGTCGGCCACGTCCCGCAAGCGCACGTTCTGGGAACGGCTCGGCTGGAGCGCGTTCTGCCCCGCCACCGTTACCGTTTTCACCGCGATGTTTCGGATGTCGTCAATCGTCTTGAGTTCCTGCCGCGTGAGCAACTGGTATTCCCGTTCCCCGCGCTGGAGGCTGCCCCCGGAGGTCAGCACGTTCTGCCCGCGCAACGCGCTTGAGACGTCGGACAGGGTAAGGTCAAGCGCGGCAAGCCGGTTGAGCGAGACCGCCACGCGGATCTGCTGGGTGCTCCCGCCGGTCACCTCCGCTGCCGCCACGCCGTCGATGCGTTCAAGTTCGGCCTGCACTTCCTCCTCGGCAAAGAGGCGCAACTGGTCGCTGGGATAGGACCCCCGCACGATGAGGCGCATGATGGGGGCCGCCGACATATCGAAGCGGCGCACGGTGGGGGTCCCCGCATCGTCCGGCAGAGACCCCGCCACACGGGCAACGACCGACTGCGCGTCGGCAGCGGCCTTGTCCATGTCGGTCCCGTAGGCAAAGTTCAGATTGATGAACCCGCCGCCGTTCTGCGAGTTGCTCGTCATCTCCAGCAAGCCTTTGGAACTCGCCAGTGCCCGTTCCAGCGGCATGGTAACGTTCTGCTCCACGTCAAGCGGCCCGGCCCCGGTAAACTGCGTGTACACCGACAGCACCGGACGCGCCACCGCCGGAAACAGGTCAACGGCAATCCCCGGCACGAGCGTCGCCGCGACCCCCAGAGCCAGCGCGTAGAGAACAACAATCGTTACCGGCCTCTTCACCGAGTAGCTTGCAACACTCATTTCGTCGTCTTGTCGTTTGAGCCTGTTCCAAAACTTGAGATTTTGGAACACCTCGTTTATAAAACGCGCGAGAACACCGCGAAGTTACAGAAAGAGAGTTGGTTTGCGCCTCCTTGCTTAACCCCGTTTAACACCCCTTGCGGGGCGTTGTTTCCAGTTGGCAAACGCAGATGGGAGTGAGGGCATAACGGCCCCCGCAACAACGGCCAAAGCCGCCACGGTCCCGGTCCGCAGAGCGGGCATTCTTAGAGCCTGTTCAAAAACCCCACGGGACGCAAGCCTCCGCTGTGATCCGGGGGTGGGGACATCCGTTAGGGTGCCAGGGGGTCTCCCTCCGGCCCTCAGCGTCCTGCTTCGGACTTCCGGGCCGGGGCGCGGCACCCCGTAGGGGTGCTTCAGTCCTGCGTCCGTTCGTGGACGCTGAGCAAACCGCCGCTTGCGCTTATCGGGTTTGCTTAAGGTACGCCCGCCAAACCCACGCTTGCGTGGGTCACCATGCACCGCATGGTTTTGTTCCCGTTGAAAGGGGTGGCGGAGGACGGCTCAAGTTTTGAGCGTAGTCCGTGCAAATTGCCGATTCCCCCTTTTGCTGAGACAAGGAAGACGTGAAAGGATTCAGGACGATCATTGCCCAACTGGGAATAGACTGCTTCTTTTAGTTGGCGGTAGTCCGTCGAGACCCGTTTATGTACCAAATGAGCGAATACGGATTTTTCATACATTTTACTAAAAATTCATCAACCCCTAACAGACTCATAGTATTCTTTAGAAAAATGAAAATATGGCACTTGCGATATTTTCAGAAATTATTTTTTTAAGGAGAATGGTATGAGAAACGCTTATGCTAAAGTTAAGGAGAGAAAGATGAAAAGAGTTTTAATTGCTGTTGGTTTTTTGGCAATGCTCACCGCAGGGTCGGTATTTGCCACGGGTAGCACAGAGAAGGCAGGTTCTGGCGGGCAGAAACCTGTCACTATGCGGTTTGTCTGGTGGGGGTCCGATGTCCGGCATCAGGCTACCCTTGCGGCAATTGACCGCTATCAGGAACTACACCCCAATATAACCATCGAGGCTGAGTATCAGGGGTACAGCGGGTATCTGCAAAAGCTTTTAACCCAGATAGCGGGCCGTTCTGAGCCGGATATTATCCAGCTTGATTATATCTGGTTTCCGGACCTTGCAACCAGAGGTGATTTATTTGTGGATCTGGCCGCCCAGAAAGCGATTGATGTCTCACCTTACGAGACGTCATTTTTATCCGAATATTGCAGTATTAACGGCGCGCTAATTTCCTTGCCCATGGGGTCCAATGGTTTTGGTATCAATATCAATAAAACTTTTTATGCCAAGCACAATATTTCCTTGGATACGGTATGGACATGGGAAAAAATAATTGAGACCGGGGGCAAGATACATCGTACGAATCCCCGCGAATATCTATTTACCACGGATTCATTGAAAGACTTTATTTTGATAGCCTATATCTATTCAAAAACCGGAAAGTATTTGATAGATGACACTACGGGTACCATTCAGGTATCCAGAAAAGATTTGGTTGACGGTTTTACTATTGTTAAACAGCTTTTTGAGAGCGGTGCCGTCCAGCCTTTGGGGGAGGGCAAACTTTTTACTTCCCAGATGGAACAAAACCCGAAGTGGACGAATAATGAAATAGGGTTTATTCTTGGCTGGTCGGGTAATATTGGGAAATATAAAGCGGCATTAAAAGGAGAAAATTTTGCGGTGGGAAAACCGCCTTTTGCTGAAGGAGGCAACCGGTTGATACCTGTTAAACCAGGCATGGTACTTGGTATCAGTAATCGCAGCCCCAATATTGAAGCCGCCGCTCATTTTGCCAATTGGCTTTTGAATGATCCCGAGGCGGTAAAGATACTGAAAGATTCGCGTTCGGTTCCAACCAACCGAAAGGCTTTTGAGATTTTAAGTAGTGCCAACATAATTGACCGCGATATTGCCGCTATGGTGGCCTTCAGCAATGCGTCTCCCGCCGCATCGCCGCCTCTGCTTCAGAGCAACGCCGAATTAGCAGATATAATCGAAGGGATAGGTGAGCAGGTCGCATTCGGCGTACTTACCCCGGAAGCGGCAGCGGATAAATTTCTTGCCGATGTGCAGGCGAAGCTTAATATGCTGAAAACATCGGCAAAATAAAGCGGAGATACCAGACTTGTTTAACAACCCGGTTGGTTGTCGGCTAACCGCAGGTTAGCCGACAAGTCTTGCGGTTTTTTAGGCTGAAGCGGGGCTACAGCGGGGCTTTAGCCTTACAAAACCGCATTTTTTGCGGGGGTTGTTTAAAAACTTGAGGTTTTCAAACAACTCTACTTTTGTTCGTGATGTCCCAAACAGAGGCGGATGTTTAGCATGAGGAGATTGACTTGTATATGAAAACAGGAAAGCAATCAAAGCGGGAAAGGATGGGCTATGTGTATATATTACCGTGGATTTGGGGTTTTTTGATTTTTCAGGCATACCCGCTGATTGCTTCTTTTTGTTACTCATTTACCGATTATGCCATTATCGGCAAACCGGTTTTTGTGGGCCTTGATAATTACATCGCCATGTTCACCGCTGATTCGTTGTTTTTTACTTCCCTTGGCAATACTTTAAAATTCGTTTTTATATCGTTGCCGATGAAGATTATTACCGCCTTAATTGTAGCGGTTGTATTAAACCAGAAATTAAAGGGTATCAACATCTATCGGACCCTCTGTTATATTCCTTCAATATTTGGAGGCAGCGTGGCTGTCGCTATCCTGTGGCGTTTCCTTTTCATGGATGGCGGTCTGGTCAATCGTGGATTAGCAGTCTTTCATTTGCCCACCATTCAATGGTTGTCCGATCCCCGGCTAGCCCTTTTTACCTTAAGCCTTTTAAGCGTCTGGCAATTCGGTTCTTCCATGGTTCTTTTTCTGGCGGCACTAAAGCAAGTCTCCGGAAATCTTTATGAGGCCGCACGTATTGATGGAGCGGGGCGGTTATCAATTTTCTTTCGTATTACTCTGCCGATGATCACCCCGGTACTCTTTTTTACTGACCCGGCAATATTACATAGTATATAATAAGTGCTTGACATAACAACCCAACATATTATATAATCATAAGCATGGAACGAATTGATGTTAGACGAATGTCTGTTGACGAACA
>JAISZQ010000248.1 GCA_031269165.1 Spirochaetaceae bacterium | reverse complement strand
GGGTACGCCCACAAAACCATGCACCGCATGGTTTTGTCCCCGTAGAGGGGGATAGCGGAGGGCGAAGACCGGAGCGAAGGGGGAGACGCGGCAACCTGTTGCCGTTCCCCCTTTTGCTGGGTTGTTGAACAGACTCTAAGCAGCCCGCTCGTTTTTTTGCAACACAACAAAACTACATATACGTAATTTATTATAGAAACGAATAATTATCATTCGCCTACGTAAAATAATATAAAAAATGAAAAAAATCCTTCAAAATTGATGGTTTTCTCTTGACACTTTTTTGTATGCGTGGTATTATAAGCGAAACAAACCATGAAGGCGTTCCCAACAGAGGGGAAACGCCTCGGGAAAAAGGGGTGATATTATGGAAGAATCTCATTTTAAGAAGGTTTTGAACAAGAAAGAGGTCTTTGCCCTCGCCTTCGGCGCGATGATCGGCTGGAGCTGGGTCATTCTCACGGGTGACTGGATCACAACGGCGGGGACGCTGGGCGCGGTGCTGGCGTTTGTGATCGGCGGCGTTCTCGTCTTGTTTGTCGGGTTGACCTACGCCGAATTGACGGTGGCCATGCCCAAGTGCGGCGGCGAACACGTTTTTTCGATGCGGGCGATCGGCAAGACAGGTTCTTTCGTCTGTACGTGGGCAATCATTGTGGCGTACATCGGCGTCGCCGCGTTTGAGGCCTGCGCGTTTCCGACGGTCGTACAGTATCTGTTTCCCGGATTTATGAAGGGGTACCTGTATACGGTCGCGGGATTCGATGTCTATCTCTCGTGGATGATTGTCGGGCTGGTGCTGTCCGTGGCTATCACGGTGCTCAACTATATCGGCATCAAACCGGCGGCGATTTTCAACACGATCCTCACCTTCGTGATTGCGGGAGTCGGCATCATTCTCGTCGCGGCCTCAGCGGTCAATGGTGACACCGCAACGATGGAGCCGCTCTTTGACAACGGAATAAAGGGCATCATGGGCGTGGCGGTTATGACGCCGTTTATGTTTGTCGGCTTCGACGTGATCCCGCAAGCGGCGGAAGAGATCGACATTCCGGCAAAGAAGATCGGCGGCCTCCTCATCCTTTCTATTTTGATGGCGGTGGTCTTTTATGTGATGATCATTATCGCGGTTTCCTTGATAATGACCAAAGACGACCTCGGCGCATCCTCTTTGGCGACAGCGGACGCGATGAAGAAGGCGTTTTTTAACTCTCAGGCGGCGGCAAACGTGCTGATCATCGGCGGTATGGCGGGCATTATCACCAGTTGGAACTCGTTCTTTGTCGGCGGGAGCCGCGCTATCTACGCGATGGCCGAGGCCAAGATGCTACCCGCCTTCTTGGGCTCGATTCACCCGAAATACAAAACGCCGACACGGGCCGTTATCCTCATCGGGGCAATCTGCTTCATCGCGCCCTTCTTTGGGCGGCGAATGCTGGTGTGGCTGGTTGACGCGGGAAGCGCGGCGACGGTTATCGCGTATATGCTTGTCGCGGCCTCTTATGTTATCCTCCGGTTCACCGAGCCGGACATGGAACGGCCCTACAAGGTGCGTTGCGGGCTTCTGGTCGGCGTTATTGCCATCGCGATGACGGTGTTCATGTTTATCCTCTACATCCCCGGAATGCCCGCCGGTCTTACCCCGCAGGAGGTGGTCATATTCCTCATCGCGACCGGGCTGGGGCTTGTGATGGGCGTTTATGCCAAGATAAAATACGGAGATCAGTTCGGTGAGGCGCCGGGTATCTGGCAGCCCATCAAGTATAGAAACAAAGCATGATACCTATTCAGGTGGGGGGACGGCAACAGGTTGCCGTGTCTCCCCCCTCGCTACGGACAGCACAAACACACAAGCCGGGCTTGTGTGTTTGCGCCGTCCTCCGCTACCCCCCTCAGCGGACAAAACCATACGGTGTATGGTTTTGTGGGTGTGTCCCAAGCGTCCACGGATGGACGCAAAATAGAGCGCACCCCGGCCCGGAAGTCCGAAACAGGATGTTGAGGACTGTAGGGGGAGCCCCCGCAACGCCCCCTTCCCGGTGGCGGCTTGGTTTCCGGTAGCAGGCGGCTGAATAGTTACTAAAAAAAGTATGAGGAGAAATAAGTATGAAGTTTGCGTTTCATTTGCCGGTCAACCTGCTGTTTGGCAACGGCGTTATTGAAGAAATCGGCGTGCGGGCGGCGGCGTACAGCAGGAAAGCCGTCATCGTAACGGGCCGGGGCAGCACGAAAAAATCGGGACTGCTCGACCGGGTGCTCTCGTTGCTCGAAAAGGCCGGTGTGGAAAGCGCGGTCTATGACAAGGTTGCACCCAACCCCACGACGGACGCGATTTCTGAGTGTACCGCCCTCGTCAAAGCGGAAAAGGCCGGTCTTGTCATCGGGCTGGGCGGCGGTTCCATGATGGATGCGGCCAAAGCATCCGCGTTCATGGCGAAAAATTCAGGCGACCTGATGGACTATGTGTATGGGCGCACGGTCTCCACCGAGGCCCTGCCCATCATCCTTGTGCCGACAACCTGCGGTACCGGCAGCGAGGGGAACGGGTTCGCGGTCATCACCGATCCCAAGACCGGCGACAAGAAATCGTTGCGCGGCCCCATGATCATTGCCAAACTGTCGATCATCGACCCGGAACTGATGAAGACGATGCCCCGGTCCGTGCTGGCAAGCGTCGGGTTTGACGCGCTCTGCCACGCGATGGAAGCCTACATCTCGGCGGCGGCCACCCCGCTCACCGACATCATGGCGTTGGAAGGGATGCGCCTCGTGAGCGAAAACCTTATCCCGCTCTACCGGGGAACGGGCGACGGCGAGGCGTGGGAAAACGTTACCTGGGCAAGCACGCTGGGCGGCATGGTCATAGGCGTCGCCGGGGTTACCGCGCCGCACGGCATCGAGCATCCGCCTTCGGGCATCCGCAACATCCAGCACGGCCGAGGGCTGGCCGCGCTTACGCCGGTCATCACCGACCGGACGATTGCCGGTATCGGCGCGGGCACAAGTGCGCGTGCGCGTGAAAAGTACGCGGTGATCTCGCGCTGTCTGGGCGGCAAGAACGAGAAGGACTGTACGGCCTCGATCAAGCGGTTTTTGCAAGAGATAGACTTGGTAATGACGCTTGGCGAACAGGGCATTAAGAGCGAGGACGTTGACTGGCTTGCGGAAAACGCGCTGAAAGTTTCGGCGGCGGGCATCGCAAATCACCCGGTCGTGTTCGGCCTGGAAGAGATCAAGCAGATTTATCGGGACGCGCTGTGATAAGGTAAGAGGTGTCATTGCGAACCCGCAGGGTGAAGCAATCCAGGCGAGGGGGATCTCTTACTGGATTGCTTCGCTACGCTCGCAATGACGAGGGGAGCTCGCCCGCAATAAGGTAAGATGTGTCATTGCGAACCCGTAGGGTGAAGCAATCCAGACGAGGGTGGCCTCTTACCGGATTGCTTCGCTCGCTCTCAGGAACGGCTCGCAATGACGGGCGTTTTTTCGTTCGTGAGGTTTGTGGTTATTATTCGTGTTGGTTCGTTGTGATGAGGAAAACGGTATGTTAAAAGATGAATTGCCCCGCGTAAAAACAACGTTGCCGGGGCCGAAGGCAAAAGCGGTCATCGAGCAACGGGCGGCGGTCATGCCGTCCGCAATCCGGTGCGCCTATCCGGTGGTGATCAGCCGGGGAGAAGGCGCGATGGTGGAGGATGTGGACGGCAATCTATTCCTCGACTGGGTAGGCGGTGTCGGCGTGTTGAACATCGGGTATTCTCACCCCGATGTGGTCAAGGCGGTACGGGAACAGGCCGACAGGTACTTCCACGCGATGGTCAACATCATCACGCACGAAGGCGCGGTTGCCCTTGCCGGAAAGCTCAACGCGATTGTTCCGGTGAAAGAACAGGAACGGCGGACGATGTTTACCAATTCCGGGGCGGAAACGTTGGAAAATGCGGTAAAAATTGCCCGCAGTTCGTCGGGCCGTCCGAACATTATCGTGTTTTCGGGCGCTTTTCACGGGCGGACCTTGCTCACCGCCACGATGACGAGCAAGAAGGCCTATTACCACGGCATGGGGCCCCTGCCCGACGGCATTTATCGCGCCGAATTCCCCTATCTCTACCGCGCGCCCAAAGGGTTGACGGAGGACGAGGCGGTCGAGTACTACCTCGGCAGGTTCAACGCGGTTTTTGAAGAAGCGTCCCCGCCTGAGGACGTCGCGGCGATAGTCATCGAGCCGGTTCAGGGCGAAGGCGGCTTTATTCCCGTGCCCGAAGCGTGGATAAAGGCGGTGCGGGCAATCTGTGACAAGCACGGCATCTTAATCATTGCCGACGAAGTGCAGACCGGTTTTGGCCGTTCGGGACGCTTGTTCGTGTCCAACTACTGGGAAGAGTGGGGCTGCCCGCCCGACATTATCGCCATGGCAAAGTCGATCGCCGGAGGCCTTCCCTTGGGTGCCATTACTGCGGGCGCGTCAATCTACGCCAAGGTGGCCCCCGGCACCATCGGCGGCACGTTCGGCGGGAACGCGTTGTCCTGCGCGTCGGCGTTGAAGGTCATCGAGATCATGGAACGGGACAAGTTGCCGGAACGGGCGCGCGCCATAGCCGGCAAAGCCCGCGCCGCTTTCACCGCGTGGCAAAAGGACATCACGGCCATCGGCGATGTGCGGGGCATCGGCGCGATGCTGGGGATTGAGTTTGTGAAGGACGAGCGGAAGACCCCGTGGCCAGAACTGGTAACCGAGACCGTTGCCGAGGCCGCGCGGAATGGCCTTATCATCGAGAGCGCCGGTACCTACGGAAACGTCATCCGGTTTTTGTGCCCCCTCGTGGTGACGGACGCCCAGCTTGAACGGGGGCTTGAAATACTGAAAACCAGCATCCAGTATGCGGTTAAAAAAACGGGATAAGGGTTAAGCACGGGATCCAAGCCGGGGGCGTTGCGGGGGCAGGACCCTACAGTCCTCAACATCCTGTTTCGGACTTCCGGGCGGGGTGCGCTCTATTTTGCGTCCATCCGTGGACGCTTGGGACGCACCCACAAAACCATACACCGTATGGTTTTGTCCCGCTGAGGGGGGTAGTGGAGGCGGCGGGCATTTTGCCCGTTGCCGGAACGAGGGGGGAGACTTCCCCCCACATAAAGAGAGGTATTTTAATTTAGGAGATATAGGATGAAATTGAAGGACATTGGAAAGACGGTGGCCGAGATCAAGAATTTGACGAACAAGTACCTGATCGAGACCTATGAGCGCTACGATTTTGTGTGCGAGCGGGCGGAGGGCAACTACCTTTACGACGAAAAAGGGAGCGCGTACCTCGATTTTTACGGGGGGATCGCGGTGAACAGTGCCGGAAGCCGCAACCCCGCGGTGATTGCCGCGGCGAAGGAGCAGATGGACGACGTGATTCACACGTTTAACTATCCGTACCTCGTCCCACAGGCGTTGCTCGCGGAAAAAATCTGCACGACGCTGGGGTTTGAGAAAATTTTTTACCAGAATTCCGGCACGGAGGCCAACGAAGCGATGATAAAGATGGCCCGCAAGTACGGCATTGAGAACTTTGGCCCGAACCGCTACCACATCATCAGCGCGAAGGACAGTTTTCACGGCAGGACGATGGGGGCTCTTGCGGCGACCGGTCAGCCGCATACCGTCTGCCAGATCGGGTTTGGGCCGATGCTGCCGGGCTTTAGTTACGCCGAGTTTAACAATCTCGACGACTTTAGAGCGAAGGTGACGCCTGACACGATCGCCATTATGCTGGAACCGATTCAGGGCGAGGGAGGCGTTCACCCGGCGACGCATGAGTTTCTGACCGGCATCCGCACGCTCTGCGACGACAACGGGCTATTGCTTCTTCTGGACGAGATTCAGACGGGCTGGTGCCGGACGGGCAAGGTGATGGCCTACGAGCATTACGGTGTGCGCCCAGACATTCTCTCGATGGCAAAGGCGATGGGCGGCGGCTTTCCGATTTCGGCGATTTGCACGAGCGAAAAGATCGGCAAGGCGTTCAACAAGGGCTCGCACGGCTCCACCTACGGCGGCAACTCGGTCTGTTGCGCGGCGGCTCTCGCCCAGATAAACGAGTTGCTCGACAACGACCTTGCCGGGAAAGCGGCGGAAACCGGCGCGTATTTCATGGAAAAACTAAAAAGCCTCCCCCATGTGAAGACGGTGCGGGGCAAGGGTCTCCTCGTCGGGGCGGAGTTTGATTCTCCGATCAGCCTTGCCGTGAAACACGCCGCTCTCGACCGGAAGTTGCTTGTTACGGCAATCGGCGACCGGCTCATCCGCATGGTGCCGCCCCTCACGGTAACAAAGGCCGACTGCGATGCGGCATACGCGATACTGGAAGCGTCCGTTAAGGAGGCAGAGAAGCACTGAAACTTGTTCGTATTGGGTCTCAGGAGACAAAGCGGGGGGAGGCTTGCGAAGGCGAAGAGAGGCGGCTTTCCTGATAAATCGGTCGGCTTTTATAAAACAGTCGGTTCTTTCTCCCTACAACAAACGGGTGTAGTGCGTTTTCACTGATGTTGTTGTCGGGAGTTAGTTCAAGCGCGGTCAAAAGATAGGCGGTAAGTTTATCCCACTGGTTAAAAGCCCACCGCCTTCCCTAAAAGCGTTTCTGCCGGAATTTCTTCTCTCCGTCTTTAGTATAATCGATGCACACTATAATATACATTGATATGTATACTAATGTATATCGCATGATGTTGGCTGTCGGCAACCTAAAACGATATACGTGCGATAAAATACACTGCCATGAATACAAAAGTATACATGATAATGTAATTGATAAACAATAGACAAAAAGAGCGGCATAGGCAAAAGTCCACAGAGAAAATTCGCCCTCTCAACGTCATACGCCGACATAATTTTGATGTAACCTGAGACCCTCAACGAAAGTGTACACCACACAAACAGCCGTTCTATGGCGGTTGAAAGTAAATGATATTGCCCTGCAAATCGGGGACGGAACGCGACCTCTCCACGGCAAGCGGGTTTTCTGGTATAATGGAGGTATGCCTCGTATCTCTGAATCGACCATCCGGGAAGTCAACGAGCGTATGGACGCTCTGGCCATAGTGGGGGACTATGTGCGGCTTGAGAACCGGGGCGGGCGTTTCTGGGGGCTCTGCCCGTTTCACCATGAGAAGACGGCTTCGTTTACCGTTGATCCCGATAAAAAGTTTTATCACTGTTTCGGTTGCGGAGAGGGGGGCGGCATCGTCAACTTCGTGATGAATATCGACAAACTTTCGTATCCTGAGGCCATCGAGCTGATTGCGCGAAAGAGCGGGGTCGAGATCGTGTACGATGCGGTGGACGGTGAGGCGGTCGCGGAAGAACGAAAACAGGGCGACGCGCTCAAAGACCTCTACGAACGGGTGGCGAAAAGTTACCACTATATTTTGACGGAAAAGCCCCTCGGGGAAACGGCACGGGCCTATCTCGCGGGACGGGAGGTGAGCGAAGCGATGATCAAGCGGTTCAACTTGGGTTATGCGCCGCCTGACCGCCGCTGGCTATTTGATTTTCTTACCCATAAAGGCTATTCGGAAAACTTTCTCGCCGAGAGCGGATTGTTTGGAAAAAAGTATACATCGTTATCTTTTTTCTCAGGAAGACTCATGTTTCCGATTCATAACCGTGAGGGAAAAACGGTGGCGTTTGGCGGGCGACTCCTTGCGGGCGAGGAGGGGCCTAAGTATTTGAACTCGTCCGAGTCGGTGATTTTCAGGAAGCGGGACAACCTCTTCGCGCTGGATTTCGCGCTGCCTGAGATCCGGCGGACGAAAGAGGTTTTTCTCGTCGAGGGGTACATGGATGTGATCGCCATGCACGAGGCGGGGATAACCAATACCGTCGCGCCGCTGGGAACGGCGTTTACCGAGGACCAGGCGAAACTGCTCCGCCGCTATGCCGACCGGGCATTGCTCTTTTTCGATACGGACGAGGCCGGGCAGAAAGCGATAGAGAAAGGGATCATGACCTGCACTGGGGCGGGGCTGGAGTGCCGGGTGATCATAGCCGAGGGGACGGACGCGGAGCCGGATGCAAAATTAGACGAAAAAAAGAAGGATCCTGCGGAAATTTTGCAAAAAAATGGGGCAGAGTACTTGAAAAAAATAATAAGATGTGGTATACTTCCCTTACCGTTTTTGATCGCGAGGAGCCGTACCCTTTATGACATCTCAGACCCCGGCGGGAAACAAAAGGCAATAGAGTCCTTGTTCCCCTATATTAAGATAATTGAATCTGAGCTTGCACGGTCGGACGCTCTTCTCGCGGTAGCGGATGCTTTCTTGTGCGACAGCGCGGCGTTGTCGCGTGATTACCGGGTGTGGCTTTCGGGCGCGCCGGGCGTTTTTTTGCCGAAAGGAAAAAACGGGGTAGTTGCGCCGGTTCGCCTTACGGAAGAGCTTTTTTTGCTTATGACGGTTGTCGCCAACAGGGAAAGTCATCCTGAATTTCTTGCCAAGCTGAGGGGGGCTTTGTCTATCGAAGAGATTAACGATGCGAATGCGAAAGAACTCTATATCGCCGTCGAGGAATGGCTGCGAAGCGGGGAGGAGAGTGCGGGGATCGGAGGCATTTTTCCCTATATACGGCCCCAGCCGTTACGGGCTTTTGCCATGCAAAAATGCGGGGGGGAAGAGTTTGCCTTTGATGCCGAACGGCTCTTTGCGGAGAGTTTGCACAACGTGCGGAAACAGCGTCTTGAGGCGCGCCGAAAACACATTGTCCAGAAACTGCGGTTGCTGGGCAACAAGGCCGGAAGGGAAACAGAGGAATTACTTGAGGATAAGATGTACATCGACCGAGAATTACAGCGGGAACTGGAGGTAAAAAAGTAATGAGTGATGATACTATAGAAGACAAGTCCGCCGTGCCCATAGCGGGCGAGGGGTGGCAACCGGTAAACCCTGTGGAAACGGTCACGACCGGCGAGACCATTTCGGCGGGTGAAAACAGTGCGACCGGCGAGGCTGTCGATGAGAGCGCGGCTATTGTGGAAGCGGCGGCGGCGAAGGTGCTTGAGATTGCCGACGGGAGGAAGACGCTCTCCTACGACGAACTTACCGACGTGTTGCCCGAAGAGATTGTCGCATCCGATAAGATAGAAACTATTTTCTCGATACTCGCCCGGCACGACATTCATTTGATCGAAGAAGACGCGGTAGAAGAACCCTCCGACCACAAAAAAAACGGCCAGAAGGAAAAGGCGCGGCTTGTCTACAGTGAAAAGGACGCGCCGTTGGACGATCCGATCAAGCTCTATCTCCGCGAGATAGGCAGGGAAAATCTCTTGACCGCCGAACAGGAGATCGAGCTTTCCAAGGAAATGGAAGACGGGGAGAACATCATCAAGGGGGTCATCCAAAAATCGGGGCTCCTCATCACCGAGTTTTTTAGGATCGCGCAGAAGGCGTTTTCCAAGAAAGACCCGCGTGAGCTTGCGTTGACCAAGAAGGAACTCACCGAGTATCTTGCCGAGCGGCGCCGTCTCATTTCCTGTTACCGGGACGCGTTGCGGACGATAGGGCCCGACCTCAAGGCTTACATGGATTCCAAGCGGCATTTTATCAACCGGGGGCTTGATTTTCTTGAAGATCGCGGGTTGCAGAATCTCAGGCAAAAATTGTTCGGGATGCTGGCAGAAACGCATATCCACCCGGACGAAATCTATGATTTTTCCGAGAAATTTGTTCTCGTTGAGAAAAAAATCAGACGGTATGAACGGGAACAGGACAAGATCGAGAAGCGTTTGCGGGTCGAGTCGGCGCGGGAGTTGCGCGCCTTGGGACGCGGGCTCACGAACAAGGAAGAGAAAGAACGCATCGAGGAACATCTGGGACTTTCCGCCGACGAGATTAAGGAAAAGATTCAGCACATCCAGCTTACGCAGAAAAAACTCCGCCAGTACGAGATTGAGTTTGAGGAACCGATTCAGCGAATCAAGGAACTCTCCAAGGAGATAAAGCGCGGGCGGGTGATGATGAAGAACGCGAAAGACCGGCTCATCACGGCGAACCTGCGCCTTGTCGTGTCTATCGCCAAGAAGTACACCAACCGGGGGCTTCACTTTTTCGACCTCGTGCAGGAAGGAAACATCGGGCTTATCAAGGCGGTTGAAAAATTTGAATACCAGAAGGGGTTCAAGTTTTCCACCTACGCGACGTGGTGGATCAGGCAGGCGATCACCCGTTCGATTTCCGATCAGGCGCGGACGATCCGGGTGCCGGTTCACATGATCGAGCAGATCAACAAGGTGGTGCGGGAATCCCGGCAGTTGTTGCAAACGCTGGGCCGCGATCCGACCGACGAGGAGATCGCCGAGAAACTCGGCTGGACGGCGGCGCGGGTCAAGATCGTGAAGAACGTCGCCCGCGAGCCGATCTCACTGGAAACGCCGATTGGCGAGGAGGAGGATTCCTCTCTCGGCGAGTTCATCGAGGACAAGGATGTGGAGAATCCGGCGAACCGGACGGCGTTCACGCTGTTGCAGGAGCAGCTTTTCGGCGTGCTCTCGACATTGCCGCCTCGCGAGCAGGAAGTGCTGAAGATGCGTTTCGGTCTGGACGACGGCTATTCGCTCACGCTTGAGGAAGTCGGGCTCTATTTTAACGTGACGCGGGAACGTATCAGGCAGATTGAGGCGAAGGCGTTGCGCCGGCTTCGCCACCCGCGTAGAAGCAATCAGATTAAAGATTATTTGGATAGATAGGAGATGGGGTGTTATGTTAGGTGTTACGTTAATAGCGGCAACGTTTGAAAAATTGCGCGATTTGCAGGATCTTCTTTCGGAGAAGATCGAGCTTGAGCAAGAGATCGAGAGCGTTCCCAAGATGTTTACCGCTCAGAACGAGTTGATCGTGCGGCTCAAGAAGTCGTTTATCGAGAAGAACCAGGATTACGAGGCGGCGAAGGTTGCCGAGGCGGAGTTCCGCGAGATGCTGGCCCAAGCCGAGACGGCGCGTGAAGAGGCCGAAAAGAAGATGGACAGCATCAGTACGCAGCGTGAATACGAGGCGCTTGACCGCGAAATTCACGAGGCGTCCGAACGCGAGGCCCAGTACCGGAAAGACCTCCAGCAGGAAGAACGCCGAATCGCCGGGCTCGACGAACAGATGAAGCAGAGCGAGGCGTTTATCGAACAGCAGGAGGCTGAGCTCAACGAGCGCCGCGCCAAGACCGAGGCGGAGATGGCGGAAAAAAAGCAGCGGGTGGATGTCCTTCAAAAACGGGAAGAGGCCCTCACCGAGGACATGGACAAGGAGTTGCTCTTCAAGTTTGACCGCATCATCCGCAACAAGAAGGGCAGGGGTATCGTCTCCGTCCGGGGCGGGGTCTGCACGGGTTGCCACATGATACTGCCCGCCCAGTTTGCCAACGATGTGCATGAGGGGAAGGAAATCGTCTTTTGCCCGTATTGTTCGCGTATTCTCTACCACGAGGAAGCCTCCGAGGATGAGGTGATTCTCTTCGACACCGAAAGCGTGGGGAGTCTTGCCGACCTCGACGATTTGGACGAAGAAAAAGACGACGACGATGATGAAGACGAGGAGGAAGCAACCGTTAACTTTGAAGACTAGCGGGTTGATGAGGCAAAAAAGAGGGATCAAAGGACAACCTTGAGAACCACACGAACCGGGCGTGCCGAAGGTCACTAAAGCCTGTCGAAGGGAGTTCTTCGACATTGCGAACCCGTGGCAACATGGTTGCCGCCGCTCGCAATGACGCATTGGTTCGTGAGGTTCGTGGTTTTTGAGAGCATTGTACGATGAATCGGGTTGCCGCCCGGAGGTTTAACCGCCGGGAGGAAAGTCCGGGCTCCGCAGGGCATGATGCCGGCTAACGGCCGGGGACCGTTTGCGTAAGCGGGCGGTCACAGACAGCGTAACAGAAAAGATACCGCCCGGTTGCGACAGTACCGTCGGCCGGGTAAGGGTGAAATGGCGGTGTAAGAGACCACCTCTTACGGCAGTAATGCCTGAGGTGACAAGCCTCATCAGGAGTAAAGTTAAACAGCGCGTTGGGCGGCCCGTCCGATACGCGCGGGTAGACTGCCGATACGTTGTCCGCAAGGGCGGCGATAGACAGATGGTAACCACAAGGCATCTTTTCTGTTTAACAGGTAAGGGTGTTTTGGACAGAACCCGGCTTACAGATTCATCGTTTCCACCTGCCGTGGAGGCACTGGGCGCGCGTGTCGCGCGAATGGAAAAGGGATAATTGAAAATGGATAATGATTGGGATTGGGAGATTGGGCGGTTCATTCCTGTAATTTTCCATTGTCCACTTTCCATTTTCAATTCCCCGAAGGGGTAGGGGGCGTTGCGGGGGTGTCCCCCGCAGAGGGGGTAAGCGGAGGCCGACGCAAACCATTGCGGGGTACCGCAATGGTTTGCGTCGGCCGGAGCGGAGGGGGAGACTTCCCCCTTTTTTAAGTCTTTATATTAAGGAAGGAAATAAGGAAAGCGGTTTCAAGACGGCGAAATGGGTATGAGCAAGCGGTCCCCGTATGGGGTAACATTTAGGCGGAAGAAACTCCTCAAGCTGGTCATCGCGGTCGTGGCGGTGGCGGCTTTGGTGGGAGCGGTGTTCTCGGTGAGGACGTTGCAGTCCAAGGTCAACCGGGAACGGTCGGAGACGGTCGGGTATTGGCAGGCGGGAGACTATGCCGAGGCGTTTCGCGCAAGCGGCGTTCAGTTGCAATCCGCGCCGATGGATTACTTTTTTCTGAGGATCTATGGCGATTCGGCTTTTCAACTGGCGATTTCACAGATTAACACGAGCGAGATGGTGCGCTATATCGACGAATCTATCTTTGCCCTGCGGAAGGCGGCGCAGACGCCGGAAGGGATAAAGGACGGGCGGGTATACTATGTGCTGGGAAAAGCGTATTATTTCAAGGGAGCGGAGTATGCGGACGCCTGTGTCGAGTATCTGGAAAAGGCGAAAGCGCTTGGCTGGGACGCGAACGACAGTGCCGAGTATCTGGGGCTCTCCTATGCGCGGCTTGAGGATTATCGGGCGAGTGTCGCGGCGTTTGCCGAGGCCCTGAACACGGCGGGGGAGCATCCGCCTGAGACCTTGCTTCTCGCTATCGCGCGGTCCTATGTCGAGCTTGGGGAGAACGCGATCGCGGAGAGTTACCTCGTCCGGTGTCTTGAAACGAGCAGGGACGTTGATACGGCGGTCGAGGCGCGGCTTATGCTGGGCGCTCTCATGCGCGGACGGGACGACTATGACGGGGCGGAAAAGCAGTACTTGGCGATTCTTGCCGAGGCCGGGGAAAAGGCCGCCGCTCGTCACGAATTGGGCGAGTTGTACTTCGCCCAAGGGGATATTGCGCGGGCCCGTGCCGAATGGCGCAAGGCAAACCGGATCGACCCGGCCTTCGCGCCGTCCATCGCCCGCATCAACGAGCGTCTTCCGTGAGAGCCTGTTCAGAGAAAAGGAATGAACCACGAGGGATAGTCCCCCGACACGAATGGAACAAACCGCGTGCGAAATGTTCGTGATGGCGTGGATCAAAGGCCGGGGTGCGTTGTATCGTTATAGTTGTATGTTTTATGTTATAGTTGTATAATGAAGGGAATATATGTTTGGTTTTAATGCGTCTGACATAGGAATGGACCTCGGTACCTGCAACACGCTCATTTATATCCGGGGTAAGGGTATCGTGGTAAACGAGCCGTCCGTTGTGGCCGTGGAGCGCGGTACGAAGAAGGTGATGGCGGTGGGGGCCGATGCGAAGCGTATGCTCTGGAAGACTCCGGCCAACATCATCGCAATACGGCCTATGCGGGACGGGGTGATCGCGGATCTCGAATCCACCGAGAAGATGATCCGGCATTTTGTCTCGAAGGTGATCCCGCGCTATCAGCTCAGGCGTCCGCGTATGATCATCGGGTATCCCTCGTGTATCACCGAGGTTGAGAAACGCGCCATAGAGGAATGCGCGGCGAAGGCAGGGGCCCGCGAGGTGTTGCTCATCGAGGAAAGCCGGGCGGCGGCGATCGGGGCAAATATCCCGATCTTTGAACCTGCCGGCCACATGGTCTGCGACATCGGGGGCGGCACGTCCGAGATTTCCGTCATATCGCTGGGGGGCATGGTCGTCACCAACGCCATCCGCTTGGGGGGTGATGAGTTTGACGAGGCAATCGTCAAGTATGTGCGCGGGGTACACAATCTTATCATCGGGGAACAGACCTCTGAAAAGCTCAAGATCGAGATCGGGAACGCCGCGCCCGAGGAGAAAATCGAGAAGGTGGAGATCAAGGGGACCGACGCGATCACCGGGCTTCCGCGCCGTCTTGAGATCGACTCGGTGGAAGTCCGCGAGGCGCTGAAGGAGCCGGTCGCGCAGATCATTGAACAGGTGAAGGTTACGCTGGGGCAAACGCCCCCGGAACTGGCGGCGGATATTGTTGAACAGGGTATCGTGATGACCGGCGGCGGTTCGTTGCTCAAGGGCTTACCCAAACTTATTTCCAAAGAGACCGGGGTTCCGGTCATTCTCGCGGAAAACCCGCTCGACTGCGTGGCGCAGGGGGCCGGAAAGTATTTCGAGTATGTACGCAATTTTGACTTGGGGCGCAGCACCTACGACAACCTGAACTCCTGACAGGATAGGGTAGGGCAGGGGGCTCGAGGATGCGAACCGACAAACAGGAAGGAAAGCGGCCTCGCCGGGAACATTATGTGTTCATCGGTTTGTGCTTCATTTCGTTTTTCTGCCTCTTGTTTTCTACGCGGAGTTTTGTCGTCGATTTCCGTGACGCGGGGTTCTCCGCCTTTTCCGGGATCCGCTCAGGCGCCTCTGTGGTTTTTTCATTCTTCGGGAGAACGGTCAACGCGGTCAAAGAACTTGCGCGGCTCCGCCGTGATTATGCCGAGCTTGCCGAAAAGATGGAACGGTATGAGATTTTTGAGCGGACGACCGCCGAAATACGGCAGGAAAATTTCAGGCTCAAAGAACAGCTTGATTTTTCCCGGTCCCTGCAATACAAGCACACGGCCGCCGAGATCACGGGCCGCGATCCCGATAACCTCTACCAGGCGTTTTCGGTGAACAAGGGAACGAAGCACGGCATAGAGACCAATATGTGCGTAACCGCCTATCAAAACGGCACCGAAGCGCTTGTCGGTACCGTGGTGCAGGCGGGGCTTTTCGAGAGCCTTATCATGCCGGTGTACAGCAACAAGGCTTATGTGTCCGCCCGTTTCGCGCAATCCCGTTACGAGGGGCTGGTGGAGGGGCAGGGCGCGATCGACCTGCCTTTGCGGATGCGGCTCATCACCAAACGGGCCCGCGATGAGATACAGGAAGGCGACCTTGTCATCACCAGCGGGCTGGGCGGTGTGTATCCTGCGGGGATCGCCATTGGACGGGCCAATAATCTCTATTTTGAGGAAGGGTTAACGTCGCTGGAGATAGAACTTGCCCCTTCTATCGATTTCTCGCGGCTAGAATATGTGTTTATCGTAGCCTCGCAGGAGAGACCGTAAGGTCCTTTCCTTGGGCTCGGCGCACGGCGAAAGCGCGTCGGACAAGCACAAGACGCATTTGTTCGTGTTGGTTCGTGAAGTTCGTGGTTTTTATCGAATTGCAGGTGTTAAGGGAGGCTGTTCCAAAACCTCAAGTTTTGGAACAGCCTCAAGGAATACAAACGGTGATTAAAAAAATACTCTTTGCGCTTTTGCTGATCCTCATTGCCGCGTTGTTGCAATCGACGCTGTTCTTCCGGCTTTCGATTTACCATGCGGTGCCGGACATCGCGCTCCTCATTCTGGTGTTTGTGTCCTATGTCAACGGGAGCCTCATGGGGCAGACCACCGGGTTTTTCGGAGGGCTCTTGCTTGATTTTGTCTCGTTCGCGCCTCTTGGCTTAAACATATTCGTACGCACCGTCACCGGATACCTCGTTGGACTCCTCCGGGGCGTGTTTTTTCTGGATAGGGTGTTCCTGCCTGCGGCACTGTGTGCGGGAGCGACATTCCTCAAGGCGGGTATTCTTTTTGTATTGAACCTCTTGTTTGCCGGCGCGATTCCCGTCTACAATTTCCAGGCTCCTTCCTTCTGGATCGAGCTGGCGATGAACACGGTGCTGGCACCCTTTCTCTTCTGGCTATTCAATCTTTTCGGCAAGTTGCTGGTAATGGAGAAGGTAACGTGATGGAGAACGCAACATCATGAATGCCCCGTCCGAGGTACCGTCCAACGGGCTTTCCGGCGATACGAAGCCGCAGTTCCGCATCAAGGTGATGCAGGCGCTCTTTGTCGTCGTGTTCGTTCTGTTTAGTGTGCGGCTTTTCTCCATGCAGGTCTTATCCGGTGAAGTCTACCGGACGCGGGCCCAGGATATTGCGCGACGGACAGTTACGATTCCTTCACAGCGGGGCGAGATCTACGACCGGAACTTTTCCCAGCCCATCGTACACAACACCGATTCTTTTGCGGTCTTTGTGGTTCCGGCGGAGGTGGAAAAGGGGGCCATTCCCGCCACGCTGGAACGGTTAGGCGCAATATTGAACATTCCTCTTGCCCAGTTGGAACGGAGACTCACGCCCCAGATGTACGCGCTCTTTCAGCCGGTCGAAGTCGCCTCCAACATCAGTTTCGCCTCGGTTGCTATCCTGGCCGAACAGGTTCACGCTCTGCCCGGCGTTTCGTGGCAGTCCAAGCCGGTCCGCACCTACCCTGAAACCGGCAGCATCGCGCACGTCGTCGGCTATGTGGGCGACATTACCCGTGAAGAACTCACCGTCATGTACAACGAAGGCTATATCCAGGGCGACATCATCGGGAAAAGCGGGGTCGAACGGCAGTATGACAAGGTACTGCGCGGCACAGACGGCAAGGAAACCCGGGTCGTTGACGCTCGCGGGCGCAGAATGGCGGGCGGTAGTCCGGTCGATCGGGTGAACCCGGTCATGGGGAAGAACCTCGTGCTGTCCCTTGACGCGCGGATCCAGAAACTGAGCGAACAGGCGCTGGGAGAACGCATGGGCGCCGTCGTGGTGTCGCGGCCCTCGACGGGGGAGATTCTGGCGATGGTGTCGTACCCGTGGTATGACCCGGCCATCTTTGTCGGCAATGACTCGACTTCTGAATATCAACGGCTCGTCAACGATCCCAACAAGCCGCTCCTCAACCGCGCGATACAGTCCAGTTATCCCCCGGCCTCGACCTTCAAAGTCGTCTTGACGACGGGTATCCTCAACGAAGACCTTTTTCCCGAAAACCAGACCATATTGTGCCGGGGAGAACTCGACTACGGGAACCGGATCTGGCATTGCCACATCAAAACGGGCCACGGGAGGCTCAATCTGAATCAGGCTCTGGCCCAGTCCTGCGACATCTATTTCTGGACGGTTGGCCGCGACAACTTAGGCGTGGAACGGATCGTTACCTACGCGAATGAATTCGGTTTTGGGAAAGCGTCCGGCATTGATCTGCCCGGTGAGATAGCCGGTTTTATCCCGACGCCGGGCTGGAAGGAACGGCGGATGCACGAACGCTGGCAGTCGGGCGACACGATGAATATGTCGATAGGGCAGGGCTACACCCTCGTGACGCCTTTGCAGATGGTGAACATGGTTTCGATGGTTGTGAACGACGGGGTGATCTATCGGCCCCACATCCTGAAAGAAGTCCGGGATCCGGCAAGCGGTGTCATCGAAACAACGGTGCCGCCCGAAGTGCTTTATCAGAGCGACATCAAGAAAGACGTGTTTGATACGGTAAAGGCGAATATGCGCTCGGTCATCAGCGAGGGTACCGCGCAGTATCCGCTGGGTATCAAGGCGGTGGAAATTGCGGGAAAAACCGGCACGGGCGAGGTGGGGCTTGCCGACCAATGGCACTCGTGGTTTGCCGGTTACGCGCCCTACCAAACGGACAACCCCGACGAGCGGTTCGCCATTTCCGTCATCGTGGAAGCGGTCAACACGTGGGAATGGTGGGCGGTGTACGCTTCTTCCATCATCTTTCAGGGAATATTCGCAAACCAGAGTTATGAAGAGGCGGTACGCGCGCTCGGTTTCCAGTATTTAATGCCGGTGGCAGGACGGCGGGAATAATGCGACTCAAAGATATAACCGAGATTGACTTTCCCCTGCTCATTGCCTCGATTGTGCTGACGGTCTTTGGCATCCTCTTCATCTATTCGTCCGGTATAACGTCAACCGGCGAGTTAGTGTCGGACGAGTATATCAAGCAAATCGTCTGGGGTTCGAGTGGCTTGCTTCTCGTGCTGTTCTTAGCCCTGATCGACTACCGGCGGATATACCACCTATCCCGCTATCTCTACCTCGGGACGCTTGCTTTGCTGGTGTATACCTGCGTGGCCGGACGCTATGTCGGCGGCGCGAGGGCGTGGATCGGCATCGGTGGATTCGGTGTTCAGCCGTCTGAGTTTGCCAAACTCACCACGATCATATTCCTCGCCCAATATCTCGATAGCTCAAAACGCGCAAAAAACGAGCCGGCCAGGTTCATCCTTTCCTGTATGATAGTCTTTGTGCCGATGGCACTGATACTGTTGCAACCCGATTTCGGCACTTCGCTCGTGTTTATCCCGATTCTCTTGTCAATGACGTTCGTTGCCGGAATCGCGACCCGGTATATCGTGTTCATGGTGTTGTGCATCGCGCTTTCCGGCATCCTGCTCGTCCTCCCGCTCTGGCAAGAGTTTATTCTGAACACGAACTTCGCTCTTGTCGATATGCTGGCTGGCCGAACATTTTTTCTGCTTGCCGTCCTGCTTTTGACGCTCATTTTCGTCCTGGCATTCATCGGCTTTTTGACCTCCAAGAAAAAGTATTTTTACTGGATCGACTACGGCTCAAGCGTCACGGCTATTTCTTTGTGTCTTTCGTTTCTGGGGCGCAAAGTGCTGAAAGACTACCAGATCATGCGCCTCCTCGTGTTTCTCGACCCGAACATCGACCCGCGCGGTTCAGGCTGGCACATCATCCAGTCGATGACCGCCATCGGTTCAGGCGGCCTTTACGGGAAGGGCTTCAAACAGGGAACGCAGAGCCACTACCGATTCCTGCCCCAACAGAGCACGGACTTTATCTTCTCGATTTTCGCGGAAGAAGCGGGGCTCGTGGGCGGCATATTCGTGTTTGTGCTGTTTCTGCTCATCTTTTTCAGGCTGACGAGGATTTTGAAATCGACCTCCGATCCCTTCGGCATATATCTCACGACGGGCGTCTGTTCGGTCTATTTCTTTCACTTCATCATCAACGTCGGTATGACGATGGGCATCATGCCGATCACCGGCATTCCGCTCTTGTTCATGTCCTACGGCGGTTCGGCGCTCCTCTCCGCGATGGCGGGTATTGGCCTCTGCCTTTCCGTCTACGTGAGAAGGTTCCAGCACTAACCGCTTTTATGGGTAACTTGTCGGGGGACGCCCGATTGCCCGATTGAATAACGCTTATAAAATTTTGAAACGGGCCGAATAGTTACGATCTACATTGCCATGTAATATAAATCATACATATCTTATGTAAGTTATGCGGTTCGAATGGAAATTCTTTGTTCCCGTTTTGCGGTTCGTCCATAGAATTTACGGTATGCCGTACACTTCTGGTTACACTTCACTTCTAATAATGTATATTCTGTCTACTAGGAAGTTGAACGGCGAACCTCAAAGGATAGAACCCCACAGGGCAACGTCATTTCCTTTTTTAACCAACGAGGCTGTTCCAAAACTTGAGGTTTTGGAACAGCCTCTTTTGTTAGGAAGCGATCTCCAAAGTTTCTTTGATTGCGCTTTCCAGTAGCCGGGAATAGTTAAGCCCTTCCGTTTCGGCGGCATCTTTGAGCCAACGAGGTATGGTAACCGTGGTCTTCTCCCTGCGGTTGTTCATCCCGTCTCTGACAATGTCAGGGAAAACGGATATGGGAACAACCATGCCGCCTGAGTCGGGAATGATGTCGGTTCGCGGGGGCAACGGTTCTCCGTCTTTTTCCATGCCGTAAATGTGCAGAGACAACGCCTCCTTGGCCATACACAGGGCTTGGTCGAAGGTTTCCCCACAGGAAACACATCCCGGCACGTCAGGAAAATAGACGCTGATTCCGGGATTCTCGTCAGTTTCAAAAACAGCAAGATAGGTAACTTTACGCATAATAATCTCCTTTCCCCCTCCCCTTTCGTATCAATCTAAACCGGCTTGCTTCAGAATGCTGTGCAGGGTGCCCTTCTTCAGGTCGCCCTTATGGTTCGGAACCGTTACGCGGCCTTTCTTAACCAGATGTTTCAGTTGTACATGAGAACCGCTCTGCTCATACACAAACCAGCGGTCATCACGTAAAAGCCTCAAAACTTCCCGAACCGTCATAGGTAAAGTATAGGGGTAAAAGATACGTATGTCAAGAGACCTCTACAACAGGCGGGGCTTTCCGGTAGACCTCTACATAGTCAAAAAACGAGGTGACGGCGAGGACGATTGACACCAAGAATATGCCGATACCGGTCCAGCGGAACACGTCGTAAAGCGGGAAGTCGGCGGCGATTCCCAGACGGCGGACGCACGACGCGAGTAGCGAGAACGCCCCGGCGGCCATGTAGGCGACGGCTTTGACTTTTCCGCCCCAGCGAGCCCCCATCGTGACGCCTTTGCGGAGCATGAGATTGCGCACGAACAGGATAGAAAACTCGCGCCACAGCACGACGATGAGGCCGGCCGCCGGGAGCAACCCGTCGAATACAAAGAGGAAAAAATAGGTGATGCGGACGAGAGTATCGGCAAAGGGGTCAAAGAGTTTCCCAAAATCGGATGTTTCTCCGCGTTTTCGGGCGATTTTGCCGTCAAGCAGGTCGGTTATTTCGGCGATAACAAAAACGGCTAAGAGCATGGGCGCCGTCCATGTCCCGTCGAAAAAGTAGATGACGCAAAACACGGGCACGAGCATGAGCCTGACGGTGGTAATTTTATCAGCAAGAGTCATAATAAAAGAGTATATCGAAAAACGAGATAAAAGGGAATGCGGGCGCGCTAGCGCGAATGGAGAATGGGCGAGCCGTCACCGTTATGTCGGTGTTCGGGTTTTCGGCAACTGCGCCCTGATGGAGAACGCCGGGGTTCCGCTTTCTAAAACAGGGGGTATCTCGGCATTGTCAACAACTTAAGAATTTCGTCCGCGGATTGACGCGGATTTTCACGGATTATACCCCGCTCGATCCGTGTTAATCCGCGAAAATCCGCAGACCTTTCTTTTCTTTTTGCTTAAGTTGTTGACAGTGGGTATCGGTGTGCCGTGCTTAAGAACTACGGTGCGAGGGTGCCCCGGCTGATGCCGAGGGACACCAACTTATTGCTTGGCTGTTCTAAAGGTGGCGGTAACGGTTACGTTGTCGCATGAAAAAAGTCCACCGATTCAGTGCCTGTTTTTTCCATTCGAGGGGGACGTTTTCCTCGTAGGTTATCACCAACGCGCCGATTATACAACGGTCTCCCTCCTTTCCTCTATATGATGTGAACTTAAGTAGGCATTACCGAGTTTGTAAATGTGTTGTACATTGAGATTTATATCATGACATATACATTTATATACATGCTGATGTAAATTTTTGTGTAAAATTGAGTTCTATGGCGAAGAGCATCCTGTGGCTCTCCGTGATGTACATATAAGCATTCAACATTTACGTCATTGTGTATGTAAAATAATACATGATGATGTAGATTGGAAAATGCCTCGTTCTCAAGGGATTCGTTGCACTGAACATCGCGTCAAAAATCACCGTCGATCTTCGTCTCCGGCAGGAACATCTCAAGGCCCTTTTCGGTACGTTTCAGCTTGCCCAAAAAAAACAGCAGGGCGTCAAGAATTGCCGACGTATTGATGTGGGATTCGGCGCCAAAGACATAGACCTTTGAAGTTTCCACCCCCGACGTCAGCGCATAATCGGCTGTTTTGTTTAAGGGACAGTCGAGAATGTCGGTAACCGCAATGGCGGTAATGCCCTTCTGCCGGGCTGTCTTGAAAGCCTTTATTACCGCGCTTGATCCACCGGAATGGGAGATGCCAATAACAATATCACCATAACGAGCAAGGTTGATGTTGCTCAACGCCAGTTCATCGGAAAAAGAACTCGTAGTGGCAATTCCTATTCTGCCAAGCCGAAACGAAAAGTCAAGGGCGGAAGGGATGGTATTTCCCGACGCAATCACATGAATGGTATTGCTTTTTGCGATCAGCCCTACACAATTCTGCATGGTATCGTTGTCTATCATTTTTCCGATAAGGTACATATTGTTGGCAACACCCTGAAAAAATTCGGACACGGTGGTCACTTCGGCATCTTCGTTTTCAATGCCGATAATCCTGGTTTTTCCAACATAATGGGCAAGCATAATTTTAAGCTGGTAAAAACCCTTGTAGCCCAAATGTTTGCACATGCGAACAATGGTAGCCTCGCTTACGCCGCAAATCTGCGACAGTTCCCCGCCGTTCAAATGTACCACATCTTCAACATGGCTCAGAATATAATCAGCGACTTTTTTTTCCGCCGAAAACAACTCGCGGGAATTCAGCCTGATGTTCTCTATGGGAGAATCGACAATATTCATGATCCGTCACAGCTCCTCATAGTCACTGAAATTCTTTTTCTTGTCGGCGTTTGCCAAATCGACATAGGCATACCTGCCCTTGTACCAAACCACATATTTATTCATGATTTTTTTATCCGCCGCCTCCACCGCGTATTTGGCAAAGCCTGCCGCATGCAACCGTTCCTGTGCCGTCGGGACTCCTCCCCGTTGCTGATATCCAAGCACATTGCATTTTACATTTACATCCAATTTCTTCCGTACATATTCAGCGGTACGGAGCATCCGGTGAATGCTGTTCTCAGGCGTCCCCTCGCTAAAGGTCACCAAAACATAGTCCCTTTCTCCGGCGGCCCTGACGGTTTTTATCTTGTCGAGGATTTCCTCATCCGACATGGGCCGGTCGGCTAGGACGCCAAAATCGGCCATACCCATGTGGACGGAACTGTTGGTCAGATAACTGTCCCAAGCACCCAGCGTCTCGACAAAAAAGATCCTGCCGGGGACAGAAAAACCGGTATCGGAAATATCGTCGATATACGCCATTTGCTTATTGATAGCCGTATCGAAACCCAAGGTATATTCGCTACCATAAATATTGTTGTCTATGGTGCTGGGAATTCCGATGAAATTCAGTCCTTGTCCGATCCTGTGCAGGTCCAAGGCACCGCGAAAACTGCCGTCTCCGCCCAGCACCAGTAGTGCCTCAATACTGTTTTTTTCAAGCTGTTCGATCAGTTTCCGTTGCCAGAATTCTTCCTTGAGTTCCGGCATACGGCTTGTCTGAAGAACAGTCCCGCCCCGTTTGTACCATCCGCCCACGTCCTTGACCCGAAGCTCGGCATAATCGTTGTCACGGATACCGCAGAAACCCCGGCGATATCCGAAGACACGGTGCCCTTTTGCCGCCGCGTTCTTTACAATCTGGGCCAGACAGGGATTCATGCCCGGCGCATCCCCGCCGCTTGTAATCACACCAATATTCATGCGCTGTTTCTATGCCCTGTCCGCACTGCCAAAAATATCTATTTTTCCCTTTACGATTTCGGCGCATACATCCTTTACCGGCTGCATATACTTTTTCGTATCCACCTGGCTTTCCGGCAGTACCGCGCACATTTTCCGCAGGGTATCGGTAAAGGCTTTCTTGAATTCCGTTCCTACATTGATTTTGCTCATCCCCATGCGGACGCATCTTTTGAAGTCCTCAACCGGTATGCCGGTACCGCCGTGCAGAACCAGCGGACAGGGGGTAAGGGAGACGATCTTTTCAAGACGGGGAAAATCAAGTTTCGGTTCTCTCTTGTAGAAACCGTGCACGGAACCGAAGGCAATGGCCAGCGCGTCAATGCCGGTTTCCTCCACATAACGGGGCACATCCTCAGGATCGGTAAAGGTTGCGGACATATCATCCACGACGACATGATCTTCCTTGCCGCCGACTTTGCCCAACTCCGCCTCAACCGAGCAGTGGTACTGTTTCGCAAAATCGACGATGGCCCGTGAATCACGGATGTTTGTCTCGTAATCCAGCGCGGAAGCGTCAATCATGACCGAGGTAAACCCTTCCCTGACCGCCGCCCTGATATAATCATAATCGGTAGCGTGGTCCAGATGCAGACAGACCGGAATGTCAACCGACTCGGCCATGCCGCGGATCATCCCGACAGTCTGCTTGAGGCCGATATACCTACAGGCACTTAAGGACGCCATAAGGATAATGGGAGACCGTTTCTCCGCAGCCCCATTGATCATCCCTTGAGCATCTTCGTATCCGTTAAAATTGAATCCCCCGACGGCATAATGCCCTTCGCGGGTTCCTGCAAGTATCTCTTTCAATGTTACCAATGGCATATCTTACTCCTATGTTTTTCGTACTTTGTTATATTAGCATTTATATGCTTTCAGATACAAGATAAAAGGCTCCGTAGAGTATGACCCTGTCGTTCAGGACCGAATAGCGGACTGAATCACCGGATATTTGCTGGATGCAATACTTCTTAAGGCTGTCCATCAATTCGTCGTGAAAAAAGGCACGGGATTTGGTAACGCCGCCGCCAAGCACGATCACATCGGGATCCAGCAGATTGAAGAGGTTGGCGATGCCCCGTCCCAAAAGTCGTCCTTCGCCGCGCAACAAGTCAAGCGCATACCAATCCCCCAAAAGAGCCGCCTGATGGAGTACCTTTCCGCTGATTCTTTCCGGTTCACCCTCCGCCAATTCAAACACGCGGCTTTCCACTCCCCGCTTCATATCCTCCCTCATCATGCGGTTCATGGCAGTACCCGAAGCGTACAGTTCAAAACAGCCTCTGCTGCCACATGGACAGGGCGGACCATCGGGATCGAGGCTCATGTGCCCAACCTCTCCCGCGCCGCCGCCATGGCCACGGTATATCCGGCCGTTCAGCACAAACCCGCCCCCGCAACCGGTACTGACGGTCATATACAGCACATTCTCCAAGCCCCTTGCCGCGCCGCAACGCTGCTCGGCAAGGGCGCCCAAATTGCCGTCGTTGTCCAGCATGACTGCCGTTTCAAAATCGGCCTTAAGGCGTTCCACGAGGGGAAAGTTCCGCCACCTCATAAGGGGCGCATGGATGATAACGCCCCTTTTGGAATCCAGCGGTCCGGGGCTTCCGACACCGATTCCCGCTATCTCCTCTCTTTTCAGCGCAAAATGCCGGATGACATGATCGAGTACCCCCTTTGAATTGTGATATACCGCCTCCTCTCCCTTGAAGGTTTGGGATTCCACTGTGTATACATAGTCATCTACCAAAACAGCATCGGCCGTAAACAATGCCCCGGAGGTTTTTGTCCCTCCAATATCCAACGCTAAATAATAACGACTATTCGTATACATTCAAATGCCCCTCGATTCCGTTCTGTTCATAATTCAGAAAGGTCGTTCAAAAATTGAAGTTTTGAAACAACCTCAATACATTTTCTGTTTTAATTTGGGCAAGAAAATGCTGAGCAGGACCGACGAAAATAACAGGATGCCCCGAATTACATACTGCATATACAGGCTGATGTCCAGCAAGGTCATGCCATTTATCATTACCCCGAGGAATAGGACGCCCAAAAAGGTCCCCGAAATTTTACCGATGCCGGCACCCATACTGGTCCCGCCAATGACCACCGCAGAAATCACGTCTATTTCCCAGCCCCGGCCAAAACTGTAGGTAGCGGAAAGGACCTGTGCCGAATTCATCAATCCGCTCAGGGTCGCTAACAGCGCGACAGTAACAAAGCTCACTATCTTTGTCCGTAGCACATTGATTCCCGAAAGCCGGGCGGCCTCCTCATTGCCCCCTACCGCGTAGATTGAACGACCGATATTGGTATAGTTTACAATAAACATGACAATAAGAAAAGAAACCACCAGGATTATCGCGGGAATGGGCACCGGTCCTATACGGCCGAATCCTACGGTGATGAACCAGTCGGGGAACACGCTGGAAATAGGGAATCCGCCGCAGATAAGACCGGCAAGTCCATAGAGAAGAAGCTGAGTAGCCAGGGTGACTATAAACGAGGGCATGGTAAACCTGTGTTGCATATAGCCGTGAAAACAGCCGACCGCCACGGCTAAGACCACTGCGGCAACTATGCCCATAATACAGGATACGGTCACGCTGACCCCCAAGATACCCGGCAAAAATTTGCAGGCCCAGGCGACAATAACCCCCGAAAGGCCGATGATGGAACCAACGGAAAGGTCTATCTGTCCCGAAAGTATCACCATGGTCATACCGAAGGCAATTACCCCCCGTATGGACATGCTTCTGAAAATATTCAATATGTTGTTCAATGACATAAAGACCGGCTTTGCGATCCACATGCCAATAACCACAATAAGTATCAAGATCAGAATGATATTATCCAAGAGGAGAAGTTTCCATTGGTTTTTGCTAAAAATTTTCATGTCGAGACACTCCTTTCCTTACCAAAGGTTATTTTTTCCGGCACATCGCCGGACATACAGGCGGCATACAAATCCTCTACACCGCATACATCGGGATCTACCTCGCCGATGATACTTCCCCCTTTCATGACCAGTATCCGGTGGCACACCTCAAGCAACTCTTCAAGTTCGGTAGAGACAAAAATGGAAGACACCCCTTTCCGTGCCTCTTCCCACATGATCTCGAAAATCTGCTGTTTCGCGCTCACATCAATACCCCGGGACGGTTCATCGTACAGCATGATGAGGGGTTCCGTATTCAGCCAGTTGCCGACCACCACCTTCTGCTGATTTCCCCCCGACAGGGAATTGCAGGGGTTTTCCATATTGGAAGTACGGATACCCAAGGTATCGATCTGCCGCCGGGCATAGTAATTACGCTTCTTTTTGTTTTCAATAAATCCGGCGATAGTAGTCTGTCTCATGCTGGCATAACAGAGATTGTCTCTTATAGAATTAAAAAGTATAAGACCGTCGGTCTTGCGATCCTCCGGGGTAAGGCCAAGTCCAAGTTGTATCATCTTTATCGGATTACCTCCGGTAATTACCTTGTTCCCTACGATCACTTCGCCGCTCGAGACCGGGTCCGCCCTGAAGATCCCCCGCAACAGTTCTGATCTGCCCGATCCCAGCATACCGGCGATCCCCAGTATCTCCCCTTTCCCAAGTTTAAACGAGACGTCGCTGTAGTGTTTACGGCGGGCAAGATGCTTTACCTCCATCACCACCTCGTCCTTTACCGTAATATCCCGAGGACGGGAACGGACGGAGACCTGACCGAACATCATGCTGATAATACCCTTGTGATCCGTTTCACGCATCGGCACGGTACCAATGTAGTTCCCGTCCCGGAGGACGGTAATATCATCAGCGATGTCCTTCAACTCCTGCAACTTGTGAGTAATATAGATAATCACAATGTCTTTTTCTTTTAAACTGCGAATAAACCGCAGCAGATTTTGCACCTCATGCTGGGCCAATGCGCTGGTAGGCTCGTCCAGCATCAGCACTTTGGGATTAAAACTCATGGCCTTTGTTATTTCGACAATCTGTCGTTGCCACATGCTCAACCGGGCGATGGTATTATGGGGGTCAATTTCCACATCCATGGTTTTTAACAGTTTTTCCGCCTGATCATACACTCCGTGCCAGTCGATCACGGGTCCGCGTTTCGGCATTTTATTGAGAAAGATATTCTCCGCCACGCTCATATTGGGAACAAGGCTGGTCTCCTGATACACGGTCACAATTCCCCGGGCATGGGCATCGGCTGGGGAATTGAGCATAAGCCTTTCACCGTCCATGTACAACTCGCCGTCGGTCGGCGCGATTACGCCGGCAAAGAGCTTTACCAGCGTGGACTTGCCCGATCCGTTTTTCCCCAGCAACGCGTGTATCTTTCCACTTTCAAGTTCTATGGACACATTGTTCAGGGCCCGCGTACCGGGATAATCTTTCGTTATATTTCTGCCAACAAGTTTCATGGGACCGCCCCTTCTCCATCAAATGCCGCACTGCGGGGCCGTGCGGCATATTGATGGAATTCACGTCTACAATCCGGCGGTTTACCGGTCAACTCCATATTTGTCTTTCAGGAATTTCTTGACATTGCCGGGATCGGTTCGGGACAGCACTATCCCCGGAACAGGGTCCGTCTTTCCAACAGGCTGGGTCTCGCCGGTAACAATTTTCTTGAGCAGTTTTATGGCATTGTAGCCCTGATTATAGGGATCCTGCGCGATGGAAGCCTGGAGGATATTCTTGTCCTCCAATACCATCTCCGCTACCTGCTGATTGACATCGTAGCCAAACACAAAATACTTCCCCGCGAATCCCCCTTGATCAACCGCCTGTATTGCGCCGAGCATACTCAACCCGTGGGCGCAAAAGAAAAAATCCACGTTAGGATTCGCCGTAAGGATATCCGTGGCGGCGGCAAAGGCCAAATCTATCTGATCGGCAGCCTGCCTGGCAACGATATTGTATTCGATGCCCCCTTCGTCCAAGGCTGTGAAGAAACCGTCGTAACGGGCTTTTGCTTGGGTGGGGACGCTGTCAAAAAACATCAGGGCTATATTTACCGGGCGATTGTACCGCTGTTTAATCCAGAGTACCGCGTTTTCGCCCACCAGATGGCCGTTGAGGTAGTCGTCGGAACAATACCCGCCACTCAGAAAATCGACATTGCTCAACTGCATGTTAACGGTGGCGATTTTCACCCCCTGCTCCGAAGCAACCCGTAGCGTGGCGATTGAGGTAACGGGATCCAGGGGCGCTATGCAGATCCCCTGCACCTTTTGGTTGACATAGGTATTGATCAGCTCAACCTCCCTCGATTGGTCGGCATTGGTATTGGCCGTTGAGAGGTCAATGTCCTCTTCTTCGGCGGCCTTCTTCATGCCGTTAATCAGGTCATTCATGAACTCATCATCCTGAAAAACGATACCCGCCATGGTAATTTTACTGGTGGCGGCCTCTTTTTTTCTGTTACAACCGTTCAACGCAAACAGTGTCATAACAATCAGCAAACACACACAAATCTTTCTCATTCTCATTCCTCCTTGGAAAGTGATATGCTATTATAGAGCGTTTTTTCTGGAATGTCAAGAGAAAAAGAAAGATTTTTTCGTAAAAATCTTCATATCTGCCCTATTTCACAAAAAATTATTTCACAGACACCCGTCTCTCCAGTGATTTTCCGAAATATTTCCCATAATTATCCTCTTGCCGGTGGTTTGTTGAAAAAAAATTTCCCGTCCGCCCTTTCAATCCGGACGGGTTGTTACTTTCTCCCTTTTTATATATCCTTAATATCGTGGCGTGGGGAATCTTGGAACCCTCAATTTCCGGGGCTTCTCTGTAGCCGTGAGGCCGTATCGACGGAGGATGCCATGTACGACGTTATTACCATAGGGGAAATACTTGCAGAAATACTCGCGGAACGGGTGAATCAGGAATTCAGCGATCCGGGAACCCTGCTGGGACCTTTTCCCAGCGGGGCACCGGCGATTGCCATTGATCAGGCCGCCCTGATGGGGGCCAAAACGGCGATTGTGGCGAAAATCGGCACCGATGACTTCGGGGCACTGAACAAAACCAGACTTCAACGGGACGGGGTGGATATTTCCCCTATTATCGAGACGGCGGACAACGTTACGGGAACCGCCTTTGTTACCTATTATTCAAACGGCAGCAGAAAATTCATTTTTCATTTTACCCATGCTGCCTGCGGCGAGCTTGCTCCCCCCGACATAGATGGGGAATTGGTGAAAAACACCCGCTGTCTGCATATCATGGGCTGTTCTGTCACCGGCAGCCCCAGTTTGGGGGAAGCCATCATGAAGGCGGTCCGTCTGGCAAAAAAGCACGGGGTTACCGTCAGCTTTGATCCGAATATCCGGCTGGAACTGCTGAAGGGAAAGATCATGGATTACTATAAGGAACTCATGGACACAGCGGACATTCTGCTGACGGGAAAAAGCGAACTGGCGTATCTGTACCTTGACATCGAATCGGCGGTTACCAGACTGCTTGAGCAGAAGGACAGGATCATTGTCATAAAGGACGGCGCGAAGAACACCTATGTGTATACCCGGCGGGAGGCCTTCAAGATCGCGGCCTTTCCGGCAATCGAGGTTGATACCACCGGGGCGGGGGACAGTTTTGACGGCGCCTTCCTCGCCCTGTTCCTCGGCGGCGCCGACATACGGACCGCAGCCCTTTACGGTAACGCCGCCGGGGCAAAGGCGGTGACCAGAAAGGGGCCAATGGAGGGTAACGCCGGCAGGGCGGTGCTGGAAGAATTTGTCCGGGCTAATCCGCAGATCGTCGCCAAAGACATCGCCATGCTGTACCGGGGCGGGACTCCGTTATACCATTGATCAAAAATTCATCAGATGCCGGGGAAAACGCTCCTCTTTTAGCGAACGGAAGGAAATGACGTTGCCCCGCATTTTGACGTAATGTGCTGTCAATAAGGTGTGTTGACAAAACGTTGCGGGTATGCGAAGATCAATACAAGGATATTATTTTGAAAATAGTCACAAAAGCGTATGGGGTGATTGATGTCGATGAGCGGCAGCAGATCGTGTTTCCCGAAGGTCTCTATGGATTCGAGGCGTTCAAAACTTATGTTCTGCTGGATGCCGAACAACAGCCCTACTATTATTTGCAATCGGTCGAAACGCAGGGGGCGATGTTTATCCTGTTGAAGCCGTTTCTCTTTCGCCCCGATTACGAGATTGATGTCGCCGACGAGGAGCTTGCCGCGATTGGCCTCACGAACCCGGGGAAGGCGCTGGTCTTCAGCATCGTAACGGTGCCCGACGACGGTTCGCCGATGACGGCCAATCTTGCCGGTCCGATCGTGATCAACCGCGAGCGGCGGATCGGCAAGCAGATCGTGCTCACCGATCCGCGCTGGAAGACGAGGCATGACATACTGAAAGAACTTTCGGAAAACGCGGCGGGTTCGGTCAAAGGCGGGGGGATGTCATGTTAATCCTATCCCGTAAGGCAAACGAAAAAATTATGATCGGCGACGATGTCTCGATCACCGTCATCGAAATCCGGGGCGACCAGATCCGTATCGGCGTGGACGCGCCCAAACACGTGAAGGTCTACCGGCAGGAAGTGTTTGATTTGATCAAGGCGGAAAATCAGGCCGCCGCCGCCACGCAGACGACAAGACTGCCCGCGCTGGGAATAGAGGCGGTGCGGGAAAAAGTGCTTTAGCGCGCGGTGCGCGAATTGAAAATGGGAAATTGAAAATGGATAATGATCGGGGCGTGAAGACTGCGCGTTTTGCTTCTTATCATTTTCAAGGTATCATTTGAGCCTGTTCCATGTTCAATTCCCCGAAGGGGCGGGGTTTTAGGGGCGGAGCCCCTAGGAGAGGGGGTAGCGTAAGAATTGCGGAGGGAGCGGTTCAAACCGTAGGTTTGAACTCGACCGGAGCAAGTCTGGAGCGAGGGGGAGACGCGGCAACTTGTTGCCCTCCCCCTTTTACTCGAATTAAGAAGCGATGTTGACTCGTTTGAATATGAAGTATACACGAAGGAAGGATTATGATTAGAGGCGGAGAAATTGTAAAGGGGACGTGTCTGTTGCAAAAGGGGCAGCCGTATCTGGTTGTCGAGCGCGAGTTCCATACCCCCGGCAAGGGTACGGCGATTGCCCGTATCAAGATGAAGAGCATCAAGGACGGTTCGGTGCTGTCGATGACGATTCCCACGCAACAGGAGGTGGAGGACGCGCAGGTTGACACGCACAAGTGCCAGTTCCAGTATGCCGATCAGGATAACTATCACTTCATGGACAACGAGAGTTACGACCAGTACGAGGTGAGTATCGCCGACCATGAGGATACAAAGTATTACCTGAAAGAGGGTGAAAACTACGAACTTACCATCTGGGAAGGGAACGTCATCGACATCAAGATTCCCTTCAAAGTGGTGTTCACGGTCGCGGAGAGCGAAAACTATGTGAAAGGCGACACGGTGTCCGGCGCAACCAAGCCCGTTGTTACCGAGACCGGCCTCACCGTGCGCGTGCCGCTTTTCATCAAGCAGGGCGAAAAGATTCTCGTCAATACCGAGACCAACGAGTATGTCGAGCGGGTGAACAGTTAGGCAAACACTGATTCCATCCCGATAGCCGCTCGCTCAACCGTATCTGTCCCAAGTGCTGTTTGGTACGGCTCTCAGCCGGTAACACGTTGCCCCGAGGCGGTGTGCTATCGGCATCGACCCGTTATCAAAGTAAACGACGTTGCCCTGAGAAAGATTCAGGGCAACGGCAGTTTCAGGCGCGCGTTTTTTACGCTTTTTTTCAGGATGGACCTAAACCGGTTACTCACGATGTCAAACAGCGAGGCGAAGGTGGAAAACAGCATCTCTTTGGTTTCCTTGTCGTAGCGTTGAACGGCCTTGATGATGTTTGCCGCGCTTTTCAGCCGGTCGGCGGTCAGATCGTCGATTGAGGATACGCCGGTTTCTTTGAAAACGGCAAAAAGCGCGTCGATAAAATGTCGTCTCCGTTTCTGGTCCATGCCGGCGAGCCAATGAGTCAGGGTCTCGTTGATGGAGCGGCTTTCGGCAGTCACGGAATCAAGGCGGCGGAAATCGTTCCGCATGACGTTCCACGAAAAAGGATTGTGCTGGAGGATGCCCTTCTCGGTGCTTTCCACGACAATATAGTCGTCTTTGTGCTCGAATAAGAGCCCGACAATCGAGGTTTGCGGGATAAAGGTGATGATGCGGGGCATGATTTCGGCGTATTCAGGCCGCGCGGCGATGCTGCCGGTTATACCCGGCCCGTCGTTGTTGTAGATGTTGCGTATCCGCTTCCGCACACGCTTGGAACAAAACGTGGCCGCATAGACGGCGAGGTTGCCGCCTTTGGAATGGCCGCCTGTGTTGAACGTTCCCCTGAATAGGCGGGCCGCCTTTTCCAGATAATCTACAGCCTCGCGTTGCGCGGGGATGGCCTCGGAGAAGACCATGTTAAAGTCCTCTTTCCAGCCGATGATGCTGTCGTCGGTGCCGCGAAACGCGATGTAGGGGTCCCCGGCTTCCGGGATAAACGTTATCGCGGAAAACTGCTTCTCGATCTTCTTGTCAAAATGGTTCACATAGGCGCGGAGTCTTGTGTCCGCAAAGCGCGGCGCGTCTCTTATCACTTCGAGCAGATGCCGCAGGTTCTCCTTAAAGATAAACGTCATGTTTAACCGCTTTCGTTTCTCTGCAATCTCGCCGAGCAGGACGGTAGCGGCCTCCCCTATCGTGACGGTACTCCTCGTCTCGTTGTCATCGCCGCCGATACCGCCAACGATGCCCTCCCAGAGACAATAGGAAAGAATGGAAAACAGAATATTATCCACCGGGTTAAAGGGGGCTGCCGAGAATCGCAAATCCCCCCGCCATGCAAGATAATCAAACAGACTCGCCATGCTTCTCTCTTCGTTCTCGTTGATCGGGCATCGTCATGTTTTCTTCTATTATTGTAACAGATTGCCCGCTGCCGTGTTTCCCCACCGTTCCGCTATGTCCGCCGCGCTCTCTCCGGCGGTGTTGCGGATGGTGCGGTCGGCGCCGAGTTCCAAGAGAAGGCCCACCAAGTCGCGGTTGCCGTTCCGGGCGGCGTAGTGGAGTACCGTGTTGCCGGACGAATCGCGGGCGGTGATCGCCTTGCCGCTAAAAACGGCGCGAACGGCTGTCGTGCCGCGTCCGAGGGCGATTTCGGCAGGACTGCGGCCGTCACGGGCGACGGCAAATACATCGCTACCCGCGCCGACGAGGTACTTTGCCGCCTCCCAGTTGTCCATATCGACGGCGAGGCGGAGCGGGGTGCGGCCCTCGCGTTCAACCGAGTTGACCCGGCCGCCCTGATTGACGATGATCTCCAGTTTGGCAACACTCATGTTCCGCAAAACCGCGATATGCAACGGGCTGCGGCCTTCGTCGTCCGCGATTCTCAAACGATCGGTGGTCAACAGCGTTGAAACCATGCGGGACGTGCCGCTCTGATTTCGGTCGTCGCTAAAGGAAAGCGCGATGGTAAACGGAGAGTCCCCGTCCGCGTTCTGCGAATAGATTGACGCGCCGTTTTGCAGTAACAACGCGACAATATCGCTCCGTTCGTCTCGTACCGCTTGGTGCAGGGCGGTGTCGCCTGAGTTGTTCCGGGTGTTAATGTCGCTGCCCGACGTGATGATGTGTTCGGCGGAACGAAAATTCCCCATGCGGACGGCGAGAAGGAGCGGCGTGTTGCCTTCGTTGTCCCGCACTTCAATATTCGCGCCCCGCCGGACAAGGATAACTTGCGCGTCGTAGGCGCCAAGACGAACCGCGTCATGCAACGGTGTCTGTCCATAGAGGTTGTATGCGTCAATATTGATGTTCGCGTCAAGCAAGGCTTCCGCCGCCTGAGGCGCGTTGGAACGTACCGCCGTATGTAGCGCGGTGTTCCCCAGCGAATCACGGCCGGTAAGAGACGCGCCCGCCTGAAGCAGAGCGCGGACGGTAGATGCCGCGTTTGCCTTAACCGCGATGAAAAGCGGCGTTTCCCCCGAAATATTGACCGCCTCCGTATTCGCGCCGCGCTCGACAATCACCTGAATCACCGAGTCGATCCTCCACAGCGTCGCGTGGTGAAGAACGGTATTTCCCAGACTGTCGCGGGAGGACATCACTGCGGGGTTCAGCATAAACATACGGATTTCGCGGCCCGCCCGCTGACTTCCCGCGCTCGCGTAAAAAGTAAGAAAAAGGGGCGTTTCACTTCGCGCGTTGGCAAGAAAAATATTCGCGCCGCTTTCCAAGAGGAGCGCGCCAATATCCGCCTGATTATTGCGTACCGCGACATGGAGGGCGCTATCCCCCTCCTTGTTTTGCGCGTTTACCTCCGCCTGCTTTTCAAGGATTGCCCGGATGATGTCAATGTTCGCCTCGGATTTCATCGCCACGAGCAACGGGGTGTTGCCTTCGGTGTCGATTGCCCGAACCGTTTTCTCGGTTATGAGCCCCATAAGCACCGGACTGTTGTCGGCGAGCGCCTTTCCAAATGGGGTTACCCCGGTCGCCGTAACCGAAAAAATATCCGAGCCATAGGCCAACAGCACCGGAATGAGCGTAATCCGTTTTTCCTCAACGGCGATGAAAAGCGCGGTTTTCCCCTCGTTGTTCTGGGCGGTAACACTCGCGCCGCCTTTCAATAACGTCTCAATGACGAGCGGCGGCCGATTCAAAAGTACGAAAGACTGAAGCGGCGTATTGCCCGCTTCGTCACGGAGGTTGGGGTTGGCGCGGGAAGCCAGCAGGACGGAAAGCGCCTCGGCATGAATCTCTTCGGGTACGGCGATGTGCATCGGAGCATTACCCCTGCCGTCCTGCACGTCAACCTTCGCTCCGCCGTCAATAACCATTTTCATGACCGCAATTTCACCGCGTTTCATCGCCGTATGCAACGGCGTTTCCCCATCCGCATTGGTGATGTTCGGGTCGGCGTTTTTTTTCAAGAGAAAGCGAATATACCCGGTATAGCCTTCCTGTACCGCGTAATGAAGCGGGGACATCCCGTTTTCCGACCTAAGATTGTAGTTCAAACTCTTGACGGCCGGCGCAAAATAGTTGTTAAACGGATCGGCAGAGACGCCGCCGCCCATGATGAGAGAACGCGCGCAGTCCGCATGAGCTTCGGAATCCCGGTGCGCGTAGGCAATATCAAGCGCCGTTTTTCCGGCGGCATCGCGCTTGTTGACGATCTGGGGAATAAAGTCAAACCCGGCCGCTTCGATGATCGTATCCAAAGCCGCCGTCTTGCCCTGTTCTGTGGCGAGGTGGATGATCGTGCGTCCGGTCGCGTCGGATGACGCAAGCGAAGCCGGGGTGAGAATGGCTTTGAGAAAAGTCGTGTTGTTCTGAGCAATGGCCTTCGTCGCCGTCGTGTTCCCCTGCGGCGTCGTGTTGTGGATGGATGCTCCTTGTTTGACAAAAAAAGCGGCCATCTCGCTGTTCATCGTGTCGGTCGCGATACTGAGGGGCGTCCTCCCTTCGTTGTCCTTCGTGTCAACGGGGACTCCCTGCCGGTAAAAGAAATCCGCGATCGGGGGGTTGGCCGCGTCTGCTGCCTGATGAAGAAACGTGCGTCCACGGGAATCGACCGCCTCCGGGTTCTCCAAAGCGAGAAACTTGGCCTGCGCTTCGTTTATCCTGCCGCTCTGGATAAGTTCCCAGACCTCGTCGGCCGGAGTAAGCGGGGCCACCACCGGCGCGGGCGTTGGCTCGGTCTGTTCGGCCACGGGAGGAGGCGTCTCTTTCGGCGCTTCCGGCTTCTTTCTCCCGGCGAAAACGCTCGTTGAGCAAAAAATTAATATAAAACAGACAACAAAAAGCTTCTTCATGCGAGACCCCTCTTGGGACAGTCCTAAAATCTTTTTTGCGTACCGACCCTCTATCTATCATCGGCATATTTTGTCGAAAAACAAAGGCAAAACGGCACAAAACGTTGCCGATGCGTTTTTTTGAAGAAAGAACCACATACCCCTTCGGGGAATGGAAAATGGTAAACGCATAATGGAAACTGAACCACGAACGATACGAACAGGCCGATGAGCCCGTCATTGCGAGGAGGCGGCGAGCTACCGTCGGTAGCCAAGCCATTAGCGACGAAGCAATCCCGGCAGGAAATGCCCCGCTGGATTGCTTCGCTCCGCTCGCAATGACGAGATGTCCGCTCACCATGACGGGTGGTCTTTTGCAATGACGAAGGATGAACAGGGAATGAGTGCCTATTCCCGAAGACGTGCCTTTATCTCCTCCAATGAGCAACCCGCCTTAATGAGTTTTAGGATCTCCAATTGGCCTTTCCGTTCGCCTTCCCGTATGCCCTCCTGTCTGGCGTAGGTCATGCGGCTTTGGGTGTCCAGTTCGTATTTGAATTCGCTCTCCAGCCGCATACGCTCGACCTCGTCCCTGCTTATCGTCATGAACGCTTCGCTCGCCATCGCAATGCCTCCTCGTTTATCTGCCGCATTCCACTTTTAGGCGTTTTTTGAGATCCTCAGCCGAATAGCCTGATTCCAAGAGTTTTAGTATTTCCAATTGGCCTTCCTGCCAACCCTTCTGTTCGCCTTTCCGCATGCCCTCTTGCCAGCCCTCTTGTCGACCCTCCTGTCTGGCGTAGGTTATGCGGCTTTGGGTGTCCAGTTCGTATTTGAATTCGCTTTCCAGCCGCATACGCTCGATCTCGTCCCCGCTTATCGTCATTAACACTTCGCTTGCCATCGCAATGCCCTCCTCGTTTATCTTCCGCGTTCCGCTCTTAGGCGTTCTTTGAGATCCTCAGCCGAATAGCCTGATTCCAAGAGTTTTAGTATCTCCAGTTGGCCTTCCTGCCAACCCTTCTGTTCGCCTTTCCGTATACCCTCTTGCCAGCCCTCTTGTCGACCCTCTTGCCGACCCTCCTGTCTGGCGTAGGTTATACGGCTTTGGGTGTCCAGTTCGTATTTGAATTCGCTTTCCAGCCGCATGCGCTCGATCTCGTCCCTGCTTATCGTCATTAACACTTCGCTCGCCATAGCGATGCCCTCCTCGTACTCGATTATTTCGTTTATTTTATCCCGTTTTTCCTTGTCTGTCAGGAACCGGAAGTAAAACGCCCACCGTTCCGGCGCGGTCATTTCCGCAACCGGCCGGTCAAGCAGATAATCCAGCTTGGCAAGTTCCAGCGTGATGACGCGCGTCCGGCCCCCAAGCGGGACGCCCCGCTCCTTGTCATAATACTCAAAATGATGCAGGAAGTCATCTCCAGCAAAAAACCGCCCGTTTACCAGAAACGCTATCTGGTAAGCGGCCTTCAGGCTGCCATAAGACTTATCCTTGCCCCGTATGTCCTGCCCGGTGAACAGCCTCCCCACGTGGAACTCCATGCGGACAGGCTCGAACTTGTCGGGATTGAGCGACATTTCCACGTTTGAACGGCTCCCGTCGTCCGCCCTGCAGTTCATGTCAAAGCGTATCTGCCGGTCCCGGATGCTGTCGGGGGCCGGCTCGTTGGCGGTGATGGAAATCACGGTCAGCTCGCGGCCTATGACGGCGGAAAGCAGTTTTGACAGCGCGCCCCGCGATTCAGGCGAGTCTTTCGTGAACACCGCCTTGAACACATTGTCATAGCAAATATTGACCGGATCATCGGTTTCGCTGATTCTTATCATGGTTTCTCCTTGAAGTATAGCAGTTGGCCCCATCCTCCAAAACCAAACGGTACGATTGCCGGAAGGACGCGAGGCTCACCCAACGGCACCCGCGTCACGACAACGCGCCTTTTGGTGGACGCGTCTCCAGAGGGACGCGCCGTTAGCCGGGTTATCTTATCGAGCAAAACAGTACCATGACCCAATTTACGCATGAAACACGTCGTAAGGGTCATCGCCTGTGCGGCGGTGCTGGACGGCTTCGAGAATGTGTTCCGCGCTAATCGCATCCCCGCCTTCCAAGTCGGCGATCGTCCGGGAAACCCGCAGGATGCCGTGGTAGGCGCGGCCCGAAAGCCCCAGTTTTTCAACCGCCGTTTTCAACGCCCTCCGCGCATGGTCGTCGAGAGCGCAGTGCTGGTCGATGAGCGGCGGCGGCATCCCGGCATTCCGCCGGACCCGGCTACCCGCATGGTTGAACCGGTCTTTCCCGGCGGCAACGGCGCCGGTTACCCGCTCGCGTATCACGGCGCTGGATTCCCCGCTGTTCCCGCCCGCCGCAAGCGCGTCGATGTCCGGCGCGCGTACCGCAGTCCGCAACTCCACCCGATCGAGGAGCGCTCCGCCGAACCGCCGCCAGTACCGGTAGATCTCCTCGCCGGAACAGAAGCAGTCCCCCGCCGCCGTACCCAGTTTGCCGCAGGGACAGGGATTGGCCGCGAGCAGCAACTGGAAATCGGCGGGCAGTTGTACTTGGCCGGAAGCGCGGGCAATCCGCACCCGCTTCTCTTCAAGCGGCTCGCGCAGGGCCTGAAGCACGTTGACCCGAAACTGCGGCGCTTCATCGAGGAAAAGCACCCCGGCATGGGCCAGACTCGCCTCGCCGGGCGTGAGGTGCTTCCCGCCGCCCAGAATTCCCTCGGCACTAGCCGTGTGGTGCGGAGAACGGAAGGACGGCCTCCGCGCCAGCCCGTTGGGCGAGCCGGGTTCGTCTCCGAAGAGGAGTCCGGCAAGACTGTAGAGCCGCGTCACGGTCACGGTGTCCTCCGGGTCAAGGTCGGGAAAGATCGTGGTCCACCGGCGGGCAAGCATCGTCTTCCCCGCTCCCGGCGGCCCGAACACCAGCACGTTGTGCCCGCCCGCCGCCGCAATCTCCAGCACCCGCTTGAAGCGTTCCTGTCCCCGAACCTCGGCAAAATCCCCGGTATAGAGCGGCGTTCCCGCGACCGTGTCGCCGCCGGATGGGGAGGCCGGAAAACACCCCTGTTTCGCGTGGTATAAGAAGGCCGCCGCCGCTTCCTTCAGGTTTTCCACCCCGGCAACCTTCCCCGGCATGAGAAGCGCCGCCTCCTTCAGGTTCGCGGACGGAACAATCATCGAGTCGACCCCCTCGTTCAAGGCCCGCGCCGCCGCCGCCAATACGCCTTTCACCGGACGCAGCCGCCCCGACAACTCAAGTTCGCCGAGCGCCATGATACCGCCGACCGGGGGGACTTGTCCCGACGCAGCGAGCATCACCAGCGCGATAGGCAGGTCAAGGGCCGCATCCTCCTTCTTCACCTCCGCCGGCGCCAAGTTGATGAGGACGTGTTCCTGCGGAAACCGGAAATCCGAGTTGCGAAACGCCGAACGCACCCGTTCCCGCGCCTCCCGCACCGCGCCGGAAGCAAGCCCCGTGATGTCCACGCCCGGAATCCCCCGCCGCAAATCGGCCTCAATGCGAACCAAAATCCCGTCAAACCCGAAACGAATATACGAATACACAAACATAGCATACCCCCGCTCTTATTATGCGATTGTCCCTTGTATTGCTTTAGTCAGACCGCGAAAAACGCGAAAAAAGTCCACGGATTGCCCTGATTACACGGAATATGCGTTTATCCTGGCCTTTCCGCGCAATGGTTCTTGAAAAGGCCTGTTACGGCAAGAATGTCTGTGGTATAATACGGGCATGAGGTTATACGTATGCGCCTTGCTGTGCGCTCTGGGTATTGCGGCGGGACTGGGCGCGTCTCCGCAGGTAACGGTGTCGGCGGGCGATCCCGTGCTGGACGACATTCGCTATGTCGCGCGGGAGGCCGGTGTCGCGATTCTTTCTTTTACGCCGCCGCTCTCACGGGATGAGATTGAAACGCTGCTCGCCGGGGTGGAAACGGAAACGCTATCGGTTCCGGCACAGGAAGCGTTGAGGCGGATTCGGGAACGGCTTAACCCCCCGATGCGTTTTACCGAGGATTTTTTTGGGCTGTCGTTTCATGCCGTGGTACAAACCGAGGCCGCCTTCCGCTCGAATACGGCGATTCTTTGGGCTTCGGGGGATGCGGACGGGGTTCAGAGGCCCGCTTTTTTGCACTTGCCCCTTGACTTTTATTTTGCCGACGTTGTCCACCTCAACCTTGAACCGACGTTGAATCTCGATCCGACCTTTAACGAGGCGGACGGTCGTTTTCTTACCAATGTTCCCTACCAGTTGGAACGAACCGACAGGTTTTTCCCGTTTCGCGCCTTTGCCGCAGCGGGCGGGAAATGGTGGCATTTCGAGATCGGGCGGGATCAGGTTTCTTTCGGCACGGCGCGTACCGGCAACTTGCTGCTGTCCGACACGCCCGATTTTTACGATTTTGCGCGGCTATCTTTTTTTTCCCGTCACTTCAAGTATTCCACGATGGCCATCCAGAATCCGCTTGATTTGTCGCCCCGCTACTACGATCCGCACGGCCTAGCGGACGGTGTTACGAAAGAATCAGTACAGCGGTATATCTATATCCACCGGCTTGATTTCAAAATTTTGAATAAAGTAGCCATCGGTATAACCGAAGGAACGAGCGTTGGCGACGCTCCGCTTGAGATACGGTATCTTAATCCCCTGTTGATCATGCACAATCTCTGGTCCGGCGAAGATTATCCCTCTTGGGGCAAAAAGTCCCAAAACATGATGAACAGCTCGATCTTTTCCATTGACGTTAACTGGACGCCGGTTTCGGCGTTTTCCTTTCACACGCAGATCGTTATCGACGAATTTACGCTGCCCTGGGAAGTCGCGGGGGAGTCAGGCAATATGTCGCCGAGAGGCATGGGTTATTTGGCCGGTGTTGAATACAGCCGTGCGATTGGCGTATGGGGGCGCAATTTTGCGGCGCAATTTTACGGCGAGGCGGCGTACACCGAACCGTACCTCTATGTTGACAACAGCCCTTTTGCCGCCTTTGTCTTGATGCGCCGTGTAAACCGGGGATCAATAAAATCCCGCTACCGCTGGATGGGTCATCCCGAAGGCCGGGACGCCGTCGTGTTCGCCGCCGGTTCGCGTTTTTCCACGGCCCGCCTTGCGTTTTCAGCCGATGTGTCCTTTGTCATTCACGGCAAACACAGGATCTACTGGGATTGGGACCGGGGAAGCTCCTTCGCCGCTGAACAAACCCCCACCGGAACGCCGGAAAAAAGGGTAACCGCGTCGTTGGGCGTGGAATGGAAGCCTTTCCCGCAGGTTACGCTTTCCGCAGAGGCGGGCGGCGGCGCGACCCTGAACGCAAACCATGGGGACAATGACGAATTCGGGGGCTGGGTGGGATTGGGAGTCAAGTATGTTTTCTGACGCTTGCGCTATTTGGTAACTTTGCGGCAGGGGTTTTGGACGGGAACATCGTTTAAATCACCACGAACAGACACGAACTTTTTTCCGTTCGTGTTGGTTGCCTCAATTTGTCGGTAGGCTGGTAGCGTTTGTCTTTTTTGTATGGTAACGGGTCGATAGGCAGGTAGCACACCACTGTCAACAACTTAAGAATTTTGTCCGCGGATTGACGCGGATTTTCACGGATTATACCCCGCTCGATCCGTGTTAATCCGCGAAAATCCGCGGACCTTTCTTTTCTTTTCGCTTAA
>JAISZQ010000078.1 GCA_031269165.1 Spirochaetaceae bacterium | reverse complement strand
ACCCCGCAGGATGTAAGCCTCCGCTGTGATTCGGGGGCGTTACGGGGGTCTGACCCCCGTAGAGGGGGATAGCGGAGGGCGAAGACCGGAGCGAAGGGGGAGACTTCCCCCTTTTGCTGAGATTTTGAACAGGCTCTAAAGGCTGCAAAAATGCGGGTTTTCAGGAAGTTGCGGACATCGGGCCTTAAGTCCATAATGCGTCTCCATCACCGACAAACTCTACCTATAAATAAAGGAGCGGCTATGAGTGCAATCAAGATCGCGTTTTTTGACACGAAGCCTTACGACAAGCAGAGTTTCGACAAGGCGAACGAAAACTTTGGGTTTGCGATAACCTATCTGGAGACCCGCCTTGACGCGCGGTCGGCGGAGCTGGCGCATGGGGCCGACGTGGTGTGCGCGTTTGTCAATGACCGCCTTGACGCGGAGACGGCTTCGATTCTCGAACGGGGCAAAACAAAACTGATCGCGTTGCGGTGCGCGGGATACAACAACATCGACTTGAAGGCCGTCTGGCAAAAGATTCATGTGGTACGGGTTCCCGCCTATTCGCCCTATGCGGTCGCCGAACACGCGGCGGCTCTGCTTTTGACGCTGACCCGGCACACCCATCAGGCGTACAACCGGGTGCGCGAAGGCAATTTTCTGCTCAACGGCTTGATTGGCCGCGATTTGCATGATAAGTATGTCGGGATTGTCGGCACGGGTAAGATCGGGAAGATCGCCTCGGACATTTTCCGGGGTTTCGGGATGCATATTCTCGCCTACGACAAGTTTCCCGACGAGGAATGGGCAAAGAAGACGGGCGCGGCGTATGTTGCGCTCGATGAACTGTGCCAAAAGAGCGACGTGATAAGCCTCCATTCCCCGCTCACGCCTGAGACGCGCTACCTCATCAACGAACATCGCCTGTCCCTGATGAAGCACGATGTTGTCATCATCAATACGGGGCGCGGCGCGTTGATCGACACGAAGGCGCTGGTCAAGGCGTTGAAAAAAGGGCATATCGGTGGCGCGGGGCTCGACGTATACGAGGAAGAAGAGGGTTACTTCTTTGAGGACTGGTCGTCGATCGCCATCAAGGACGACGTGCTTGCCCGCCTGTTGACCTTTCCCAACGTGATTATCTCAGGCCACCAGGCGTTTTTCACCAACGAAGCCCTGGGCGCGATAGCGGATACGACGCTTGGCAACATCAAAGACTATGTTGAACGGAACGTCTTGCCCAACGAAATCTGCTATAAGTGCGGCAGCAAAGACTGCACGAAAGAAAAATTCAAGCGATGCTGGTAATTCTATCGTACAGTTTTAACGCCGTAGCCCCGATGTTCGTCGCGGTGGCCTTGGGCGCGTTCATCGCAAAACGGGGGCTGGCGGGCAGCCGGGAGATCATGTTTCTCAATACGCTTTGTTTCCGGTATCTCCTCGCCCTGCATATTTTCAACAACGTGTTGCAGGTTGACTTTTACGCGGAGTTCAAGCCGCGCCTCGTGGGGACGTTTATCGTCATCATCACGGCGTTGTACGGCATCTCGTGGCTCGTTTTTTCGTTGGCGGTCAAAGATTACGGGCGGCGTTGTATCTATATTGTGACGGCCTATCGCTCGAACAACTTAATCTACGCGCTGCCGCTCGCCGCGAACCTCTTCGGGCCGGAAGGCGTGAAGCCCGCCGCGATGCTCGTGCCGGTCACGATCATCTTCTTCAACTTTTTTACCGTGATCGTGATGGTCTACCACCGAGGGCCGCAGGCCCTTCCCTTGAACGCGGCGCAGGGGGAAAAGGCGGGAGACGGCGTAACGGGCAATGCGTCCATGCGGGCGGCGTTGAAAAAGTGCGTGTTTGAGGTGATAACCAACCCGCTCATCATCGGGTCGAGCCTGGGGATCCTCTTTTCGCTCCTCCGCCTTCCCCTTCCCGCGTTCATCAAGAGCGGGGTCAACTCGATCGCGTTGGCTTCCACACCGGTATCGCTCGTGCTGCTGGGCGCGCAGATCAATCTGAAGGCGCTTGCCGGAAACATGCGCGCCGTCCTCGGAGCGGCGGCGTTACGCCTCATCGTGGTGCCCGGCCTCCTCGTTCCACTGGTCGTCGCTCTGGGGTTTCGCGGCCCGGAACTGGGCGCCCTTGCCGTGGCCTTCGCCGCACCACCCGCTGTGGCGAACCTCATCATGGCCCGGAACTACCACGTTGCCCCCGAATTCGCCGCTCAAACCGTCTCCCTCGCCACCCTCCTCTCGATGATAACCATCTTCGTGATGGTCGCCGTGCTTCGGGGATTGGGCCTTTTTTAACGCGGGCCTCATGCGGCACGACGTATCGTTCTCCTTAAGAATACCTAAAGAGGGGGAAGTCTCCCACTGTCAACAACTTAAGCCAATGGAATATAAGAGTGGTCAACGGATCACACAGATTTTTAGTTTTTTTGTCCGCGAATGTACGCGAATGTGCGCCATACATGGCTTTGCGAATACGCTCTGATGGGTATGTATTATTCTTATTTATTCGCGCCATTCGCGGACCAAAATTCTTAAGTTGTTGACAGTGGGAAGTCTCCCACTGTCAACAACTTAAGCAAACGGAATAATAAGAATGGCCCACAGATTGCGCCTGATGGCGCGCCATATAGGGCGGTTCAGAGGACGCGGATTTAAGGGATAAGAGGTGAGGGTGTCATTGCGAGCGAGCCCCCGTCATTGCGAGCGAAGCGAAGCAATCTAGGGAGAACGCCCCTCGACTGGATTGCTTCGCCGCTTCGCGGCTCGCAATGACAGGGCCGTTTCGCGCCGCGCAACGACGACGCTCTCCGTCATTGTGAGCGAAGCGAAGCAATCCAGTGTGAATGCCTTCTCCATCTGGATTGCTTCGCCGCTTCGCGGCTCGCAATGACAACGCTCTCCGTCATTGCGCAATGACAGGAAGGGAACGCGCCGTTTTCAAAACACGACATTCTCCATATCCAGTCGCCCCAAAGGGGCGCCCCGTCTGGATTGCTTCACTCTGGCGCCTTCGCAATGACGGCTTTTTTAGACTCCAACTCTTTTTCCTCGTCAAGCCAAAACTTAGCAAAGGCGCCGTTCCCGCCCTTCGCAATAAACTCGTCAAAGAAAACCTGCCGGGATTTTCGGGGAATATCCTTATCCACAATAATATTGCCCAGAAAATACA
>JAISZQ010000031.1 GCA_031269165.1 Spirochaetaceae bacterium | reverse complement strand
CGGGGTCCCGCTCCAAGCCTGAGCGGGGTCCCGCTCCAAGCCTGAGCGGGGTCCCGCTCCAAGCCTGATCGGGGTCCCGCTCCAAGCCTGATCGGGGTCCCGCTCCAAGCCTGATCGGGGTCCCGCTCCAAGCCTGAGCGGGGTCCCGCTCCAAGCCTGATCGGGGTCCCGCTCCAAGCCTGATCGGGGTCCCGCTATAGGCCTTCCCCGGCTGGATTGCTTCGCCAACGGCAACTATGTTGCCGCAGGCTCGCAATGACAACCCCCGCCGCGTCATTGCGAGCAAGCCGCCCGTCATTGCGAACCCGAAGGGTGAAGCAATCCAGAGTAAATGCCCTCCCCGACTAGTATAGTATCCAGACATGATTGTAACTGCGGATAAAAGACTATCCGGTAAGCAATAGAAGCCAAACAGGGCCTTTACGCGCCGCATGGTTCAAAACCTTACCTTTTTCACGCTTTTTTCGCGTTTGATTAAAGCAAAACGGCACCTCAACGCCTTAATAGAGGGTACAAGGCTGTTCCACAACGCGAGGTTTTGGAACAGGCCCATCTATTATACAGGAGTTTCTATGCGGTTACCAAGAGAATTGGCGGAGAATGTCTGGTACGAGGTTCGTACCGAGATTAATGTTGGCGGGGCGCGCTTCGCGCGAATTGAAAATGGAGAATTGAAAATGGATAATGTCGTGTTTTGGAGACTGCGCGTTCTGCCACCATCATTTTCCATTATCCATTTATCATTTTCAATTCCCCGGAGGGGCGGAGCAGCCCCCACCTGGCTGGATTAGGCTCGGAAACGCCTTTTTCGCCCCAATTCGCGTTTTCCTCCGTGTTTCCGCCCGGCTAACCGCCCCGTTTACGGCCCAAAAAGGAGTTCCAGCAAGCCTCAAGCGACCCGTCCAAAGACGGCCTCAAGAAAAGTCTGCCCTGTCACACGACGCGAGATTTTGAAACAGCCGCTACAGACTATACTCGCAGTTTGAATGATGTCGGGATACTTGGGGCACTTCTAGACTTTCTTCACTGCTTTTAGTATCCTATTTACCGAACTATATCAAATCGGAGGCTTTTTCAATGCAGTATCGTGACTATGGGAAATTGGGGTATAAGGTTTCGGCGCTCGGCATGGGGTGTATGCGGATGCCGGTAATCATCGACGGCGACAGCGCGGAGGTCGACCGGGAGAAGGCGTTCGAGATGATCCGTTATGCGGCGGACAACGGGGTCAACTACTTTGACACGGCTTTCGCGTATCATCACACGACAAGCGAGAGTATTGTCGGTGAAGCGCTTGAGGGTGAGCGGCGGAAAAGGGTCAAACTGGTGACCAAGCAGCCCCTTTTCGTGATGCCGACCCAAGCGGATATTCGCAAGAACCTCGAAAGCACGCTAAAAAAGTTGCGGACGGACTATATCGACGTGTATCTCATCCACAACATCAACCCCGGCGCGTCTTGGGAGGAGGTCAAGCGGCGGAATATCATCGGCGAATGGGAAAAATTTAAGAGCGAGGGCTTGATTAAAGCAATCGCGTTCTCCTACCACGGCGACGAACAGTGTTTTGCCGATGTTCTGGACTATTACGACTGGGATATGGCCCAGATTCAGCAGAACTTCATGGACATCGAGGCTCAGGCGACCGAGCGGGCGATCAAGCGGTGCGGCAAAAAAGGGTGCGCCTGCGTGATCATGGAACCCTTGCGCGGCGGCGGTCTTGCTACGCCCCCTCCCTCGGTCAAGGCGATCTACGACGCCTATCCGGTGAAGCGCAGTGCCGCCGATTGGGCCTTCCGCCATCTCCTCGACTATCCCGAAGTGAGTTGTATCCTCTCCGGGATGTCCACGCTGGAGCAGGTCAAGGACAACATCCGCATTTTTTCTGCGGACGACGCGAAGCCCGGCTGTCTCTCCGACGCGGACAAAGACCTCATCGCCCGTGTGCGCGATCGCTACACCGCGCTCCGCTCGATTCCCTGTACGGGTTGCCGCTACTGTATGCCCTGTCCCAACAACGTCGACATTCCGGGCACGTTTTCCCTCTACAACGACGGCGCGAGTTTCGAGAACTTTGACCAGCCCCGCCGGGGCTACTCCTTCGCGGTCAAGGCCAAAACCGACGCTTCCCAGTGCGTGGCGTGCGGCGCGTGCGAGGAGAAGTGTCCCCAGAAGATCAACATCATCGAGACGCTCAAGACGGCGCACGAAACGCTGAAAGGCTGGGTCGAGTGAGCCGCTTGTCTTGCCGTTTGATGTGGTACCGTCTTGGGCAGCCGCGCTACCGAAGGCAGCCACCCATAGGCGGCGCGCGCCCGGCGGGGATAGCCACACCAAACGTCCTTTGGGGCGGATGCTGTTTGGCAGTTTTGACAGGCTGAGGCCGCTTTGGTTATCGACGTTTATACCGATAATCATTAAAGAAGCGTATCGTGAAACGGCGATAAAAGGGATAAAAGATACGGGCGGGGCGAGACAAAAAATCCGCATAATCTGGATCGCCATGTGGCGCAATCTGTGGTCATTCTTCTATTCCATGTGCTTACGTTGTTGACCGGGGAGACTTTCCCCTGTCAACAACGTAAGAATTTTATCCGCGGATTGACGCGGATTTTCACGGATTATACCCCGCTCGATCCGTGTTAATCCGCGCCGCCATCAGGCGCAATCCGCGGACCTTTCTTTTCTTTTTGCTTAAGTTGTTGACAACGGGACGCAACCCTCCGCTGTGATTCGATCGCGGGCTTTGCCCGCTTCTGGAGTTTCGGGCGGGCTTCGCCCCGCTTGTTCCGAAACTCCATGCTCAATGCGAAGCGTTGAGCCGGATCCGGGGGCGTTGCGGGGGTGTCCCCCGCAGAGGGGGATAGCGTAAGCCGCTCGCGGCTGGAGCGAAGGGGGAGACGCGGCAAATTGCCGATCCCCCTTTTGAGGAGTTTTTGAACAGGCTCTAAGGCCGTTCCCAAATGTCGCGTTTTGACCGGATGCCGTGGACAAAGAGGCTTCCCTTTGTTGACCGGGAAGATCGCGGTTACGGCCTCCCCAGATGGCTGAAGAGCAACTCAAGGTAGGCGTTGCGGGAGAGGCTTTCGCCGCCGAGACTTTCGAGGTGGGCCGTCCAGACTTGACAATCGATGAAGGCAATGTTTTGGGCAAAGAGTTTTTGGGCCAGCGTGAGGAAGGCGGCTTTTGAGGCGTTGGGCTTGTGCGAGAACATCGACTCGCCGAAAAAGACGCCGCCCGAATCGCCGTCTAAGGCGAGTCTCTGTCCGTGCGGGCCCAAAAGGACGCCGTAACAGCCGCCCACAAGGGTATCGTCCTGCCAGGCTTCCGCCGAGTGGACGTAGCCGAGACGATGCATTTCGCCGTAGGCGTCGATCATGTCTTTCGTTAACCAGGTGCCGTCCTGCCCTTTGCGAGGAATTTCGGCACAGTTGCGAATGACGCGGGGAAAGGCCGTGTTGAAGCGAATGTCGTAGACACCTGACGCGAGGATTCTCCGCATCGACTGCGAAACGTGCAGTTTTTCGGGAAACAGCACGAAACGCGGGTCGGGGGACTGCCAGAGGATCGGCTCGCCCTCGTTATACCACGGAAAGATGCCCTGCCGATAGGCCGAGATGAGCATTCCCGGCGAAAGGTTGCCATTGAAAGCAACGACATCACCGATTGCCTCGCTGGGATCGGGAAAACGAATAAACTCATCGGCCGAGAGATAGGGAGAGCTCATACCATCGAACCCCAGCCGGGGCAAACTTTTCGGCCTCGCGTACCACGTTGAAAGCCGGAAATTAGCCCAACTCGGCGCGCGCCGTTATCACTTTGCTGATGAGGCCGTAGGAAGAGGCTTCCGCCGCGTTCATCCAGTAGTCGCGGTCGGTATCCTTTTCCACATCGGCTTCCGGCTTGCCCGTTTCCTCGGCGATCAACTTGTTGATGCGGTTCCGCATCTTCTCCAACTCGCGGGCGTGGATTTCGATGTCGGTCGCGACACCGCGAATGCCGGAAAGCGGCTGGTGGATCAGGTAATGGCTGTTCGGAAGGCCGTAGCGGTCTTCTTTCTTGGACGCGAGCAACACAATGGCGGCGGCGGACGCGACAAGCCCCATTCCAATGGTCTGCACGACCGGCTTCACAAACCGGATCATATCAAAAATCGCAAAACCGGCATCGGCGTCTCCCCCCGGAGAGTCGATAAACATCCTCACCGGCTCATCACTCATGTGTTCAAGGAGCAACAATTCTTTGACCGTCTTTTCGGCCAAATTCTTGTTGATTTCGCCGGAAAGAAGGATCGTCCGTGTCTTGAGCATCTTGGAGAGATATGCGTCAAACCCTTCGGATTTTTTTTCCTTTTCCTCGCCGTTCTCATCATCGTCATCAAGGTAGATCATACTGGGTATTATAGTACAAACCGCTTGTGTCAAGCAAGGGGGCGTGTTGCCGCATCAGCGATTCCGGTTGCAAAACCTCGCGTTGCCTGTTCGCTATGGCGCGGGCAGACTTCTCCCAAGGCCATCGTTGGCCGGAGAATCGAGGCTTTCTGTAACGCCGTTTTCGCCGCTAACCGGGGGGCTTTGCCCCCGGTTAGCCGGGTAGAAACACAGAGGAAAACGTGAATTGGGGCGAAAAAGGCGTTTCCAAGCCCATTCCCGCCGGGCGGGGGCTGCCCCAAGCGGACGGGGACTGCCCTCAGCCGCCCTATTTGCGCGAAAACCGCCTCTCCAACGCCTTCTTTTCCGTTTTTCCTCGCCGCACGCCGCATTTATCCGTGTTTTCCCGCCCCGGCACACCGGAAACGGCCCGAAATTCGCTTCTTTTTCGCCTTTTTCCCAGCAGCGCGGGCAGACTTCTCCCAAGGTCATCGGCTAACGATGGCACGCCATCGTCGGCCGATGACCCGCCGTCTTTGGCCGGAGAATCGAGGCTGTCTGTAACGCCGTTTATGTCCGCTAACCGGGGCCTTGCCCCCGGTTAGCCGGGCGGGAACACGGAGGAAAAAGTAAATTCGGGCGAAAAAGGCGTTTTCGAGCCCATTCCAGCCTGGCGGGGGCTGCCCCAAGATAACTTGTAGACCACGCCCGCCGATACCGGCTTAGCCGCCTCCGCCGCAACCGCGTCCCAGTCCACCTCTTTCGCTTCAGGCGGCGGCTCCCCCGCCAGAATCTCCGACCAGTACCGCTCCCCCCAGACGTGTCCGGTTCGTCCCGTGCGGAAGTTGAACCGCACCGAGAACGTCTGCTTGATCCACTGCATAATCTTGGGCAGTTTTAACCCCTCGGCGGGCTTGATGTAAAACGTAAGCCACACCTCCTCAATCGCAAGCCCGCGCATCTCGAAGCCGAACCGCCCTTTCGCCTCGCGGAGCACCCGGTAAAAAAGCACTACCGCCCACCCCAGCCGGAACAAGGGCTCGCCGACATTAATCGCCGTACGAACCTCGTACCAGACATCTTCTGCCAATTGTCTTTTCAATCTCATACCCTATATAAGGCATTGCCAGCCCCGTTGCTTTAATCAAACACGAAAAAAGCGCGAAAAAGAGGGAAAAACATTGAGGCCTTGAAACAAGCCAAGAAAAGAAAGCCCCACAGATTGCGCCGTAAACAGCGACTAATTTTTATTATACGGCGCAATCTGTGGACAACTATCCTTAATTTGTTGACCGTGGTGGGCTGCCGGCATATCGACCCGTTATCAGAGCGGTCAACGCGGGAATCAGCGTAACCGACGTGAGACCGCTTCCGGCGACACCAAGCGCGGAGACGAGGGCGAGGGTCTTGATCATGAGGTTGGTGTTTTCGGGCAGGAAGACGAAGGGCAGAGCCGCCGCGATGGTGGTACCTCCGGTGGCAAGGAGCGCGTTCAGGCGGCCCCGCAGGGCGCGGTAGACGGCGGGAAACGTGGCTTGCTTGCCGCACAGCGCATCTACGGTGAGGGTCGAGGCGTTTACCGTGATGCCCGTAACGGCGATAAACGCGCAGATGAGCGCGGCGTTCATCTTGAACCCGGCGGCGGAAAGGACGAGGACGGGTAAGGCCAGAGAGGGCGGCACGGCGGCGAGGGCGATGAGCGGGAGAAAAAAACTTTCGTTGGCCATCGCAATGACGATGTAACAAAACACGAGGGCGAGGACGACGTAAAAAACGCTTTTGCCGAGCGCCTCTTCCGCCTCGATTGCCTCCCGATCAAAGGTGATCGTGTAATTTTGCGGCAACGCGATACCCGACAGGCTGGGCATGATGAGGGAGCGGGCCTTATGCGCGCCGATTGCCTTTGTTCTCACCGAAAGCGAAGCGGTACGCCGCCTATCCTCGCGCCGAATGACGGAAACTTCCTCTTCGCTCTCCATGGTTACCAGAGACGAGACCGAAACGGCGGCCCCGGCATCGGTTACGAGGGTGATGTTTTCCACGTCGGCTTTTTCCGGGGGGCTTTCTGTGGTTGCGGTTCCCGCTGCAACCGCGTTTTTGCCGCGTCCGGCTTGGATCCGCACGTCGGTTTCTCCCCGGATGCCGGTTTCCTCTGGGACGCTGCCCAGCCGCTTGTAGGCAACCGGCGCGTGTACGGCCCGGCGTTCCGTGTCGCCCAGTGACGCGAAAGAGATCCCTGCGGCGGCGAGCCGTTGCCGGTCCGGTTTCAACGCCAGACGCGGGCCGCCGTTTTTGAAGTGCAGAACCGTTTCCTCGACAAGCGGAACACGTGAGCATATTTCGGCGATCTTTCGCACGATGAGGCGGCATTGCGCGTCGTCGTCTCCCGAGACGCTGATCCGCCAACTCCGTTCGCTGCCGGTTAACTCGTCGATATAGACAAAGCCGCCGGGAATGTCGGTGCTTCGCGTGATTTCCCGCATCTTTTCCGGCGTGATCTTCTGGGGGTCAAACGTGATGTACACGTTTCCCGTGCCGGTTTTCGCGCCGGTTTCCACGTGTTTCACCCCGTCGTTTTGCCGCAGGGCGCGGGCGAACACGGCAAGTTTCCGGTCGGTTTCCTCTTTCAAGAGGCCGCCGTCAAATTCAACCTGCGCGTACAGCGAATCCTCGGAGAACGGCATTCGGGTATCGGGATCGCTCATCACAACGACCACGAATGCGGCCGCAACAAAGGCCGCCGACAGCGCGATCACGAAGCCCGGTTTCCGCACAGACGTGTGGACGATGCGGGAAAAGAGCCGGATGGCGCGGCGGGAAACCGTGTCGGGAAGCGCAATCACCTTCTTTTTTCCGGCTCGGCTGCTTTGCGCGGAGTGTTGCGGTCGAGACTGCGTGCCACTCAGGAATAACGGCGGCAGCAAAATCAAAGCGGTAAAAAACGAGACCACGGTTATCACGCCGATCGAAAGGGCGATCGTTTGCATCTCGGCACTCATAGCGATCGCCGTGTTTTTCATAAACGCAAAGGGCACCAACGCGGCGATGGTTGTTGCCGAACCGGCAGTCAGGGGCGGGATGAGCGCGCGCAGTTGCTTCTTTGCGGCAGGAAAACACGCCGTGTCCGCCGTGCCCGTTTTGGCCGTTTTTGACAGCACGCCGCTTAATTTTTCGCTGACAAGAATCGCCGCGTCCACGGCGACACCGAGCCCGGCGGTGAGGCCGGTCAAGGTCGATTTGCCCGGCGGCTGGAACAACGAGAGCAGGGCCAAGGACAGCACGGAGATAAACGGCACGGTAAGCGCGCAGGCCGCCGCCTCTCGGATGCCGCCGGAGCCCGCCGTCATCAAGACCGACAAGATTGCCACCATCAGCGAACCGCCTAACGCCGCCGCGAGAACCGAGTGAAGCGCTTTGATCTCTTCTTTTCCCCGGTCGGCGAGCACCTCAAACGACAGATCCCCGTAACGTTCCACATTCCGCGCAAGACTTCTCGACAATTTTCCCAAATCCGCGTCCGGCGATGCCGTCACGATCAGCATCACCGTCTGCTCGCCGTTCAGCCGCGAAAGAATATCCGGCTGCCGTTCCCGCTCGATGACGGCGGCGATGTTCCGCAGTTGGGTATAGCCGCCTTCCGGCAACGGAATAAACGCGCCGCCCAATTCGTCAATAGTGCGGTACCTGCCGTCAACAAGCACGTTGATTTCTGTCCCGCCGCTCTCCAGAACGCCCGCAGGTATCAGCGCGTCGTTTCGGGCCAACACAGCGGCGACACTCTGGGCGGACAGCCCCATCCGGGCGCAACGCTCGTTGTCAAGCGATATAAGCACCTCGGGCAGGGCGGCCCCGGCGATCTGCACCTCGGCGACCCCTTCGATCGCTTCAAGTTCCCCCTTCACCGTCCGTTCGAGGAAGGCGGCGAGGCTTGTCTTGTTCGCCTTGCTCGTCGGGTCGGCCCCGGTAACGGCGGCAGTCCACACCGGAGCGCGGTTGTCGTCATGAGAAAGAATCTCCGGCCTCTGCGCCGATTGGGGCAGCGTCTCGTAGACTCGCTGGGCCGCGTCACTCACCGCCTCGTAACGCCCCGCGCGGTCTCCCGGCTTCCCCGCCGCAAACAAGACGGACACCCGCGACTGGGCGTTATCCGAAACACTGGTAACCTGCTTCACGCCCGGCAGCGCGTAGAGCGCGTCTTCCAGCGGAATCGTTACACTCCGTTCCATCTCCCGCGCATCCACGCCGTAGTGTTTCAGCGAAACCGCGTAAAAATCCTGCCCCGACATTCCCGGCCCCGCCCGTCCCCGTTCAAAGATGACGATAGCCCCGACACAGAGCAACGCCGCACAAACGCACAGGGCCGCGACAGGCCGCCCGATAAAACCATGCTTCAACGTGAGTTCCTGTTTCATACCCTATATATGCGATTGAGTGGCGGTTTTGCTTTAATCGGGGGCCGTTTTTTGCGAAATTTTGCGACAATTTTGCGTTAAAATTGATTAGGCAATGCGCCGCTTGTCATTTCTCGCTTTTTGCGGCATACTGGACATAATGAACAAGATACTCAAAGAAAAGATTATCGAGGCGTTCTCGTCGGTGGTCCCGATCACGATTATCGTGCTTATCGTGAGCGTGGTGCTGGTGCCGATGCCGGTGGGGACAATCTTGGAGTTTCTGTGCGGGGCGGCGTTGCTCATCATCGGGATGGGGTTTTTTACGCTGGGCGCGGACATGGCGATGATGCCGATGGGCGAGGGCATCGGGATTCAGCTTACCAAGACGTCCAATCTTTTCATCGTGCTGTCGATCAGTTTTATCATGGGCGTGGTCATCACCATTGCCGAGCCGGATTTGCAGGTGCTTGCGCGGCAGGTGCCGTCGATAAATCCTTCCATTATACTCGTGCTGACGGTCGCGCTCGGCGTGGGACTGTTTCTGTTGGTTGCCGTGTTGCGGACGCTGCTCAAGATACGGCTCTCGGTGCTGCTTATTGTTTTCTATGTGATAACGTTTGGGCTGGCCTTCTTTACGCCGGAAACGTTTGTGCCGGTGGCGTTCGATTCGGGCGGCGTTACGACCGGGCCGATCACGGTGCCGTTCATTCTGGCGATGGGCGCGGGCGTCGCGGCGTTGCGTTCGGATAAGGAGGGGGCAAGCGACAGTTTCGGCTTGGTCGCGCTCTGCTCAATCGGGCCGATTATGGCCGTGCTCCTTCTCGGCATCTTTTTCAAGCCGAGCGGCGCGGAGGTGGGGTTGGCGGAGCATCCGCTCATCGAGACCTCGCAGGATGTCGTGAAGAGTTTTGCCTTCGAACTTCCCCACTATGCCGAAGAAGTCTTGACGGCACTCGCGGCGATATTCGCGTTTTTCGTGCTCTTTCAGCTTATTTCCCGCCGATACAAGAAGCATCAGATTACCCGCATTGTCATCGGGTTTGCCTACACCTTCATCGGGCTGGTTGTCTTTCTGACGGGCGTGAATGTCGGGTTTATCCCGGTCGGGCAACTCTTGGGCAACAATCTCGCCTCGTCTGAACTCAAGTGGGTGCTGGTGCCGCTCTCGATGCTCATCGGCTACTACATCGTGACGGCGGAACCGGCGGTACACGTCCTCAAGAAGCAGGTCGAGGATATTTCAGGCGGGGCGATCTCGGCGCAGATCCTGACGCGCGGACTGGCCGTCGGCATGGCGGCGGCACTCGGTATCACGATGGTGCGGATCCTGCTCCACATTCCGATCATGTATATCCTTATTCCCGGCTATCTGTTCGCGCTGATACTCACGTTCTTTGTGCCGCGCATCTTTACCGGCATCGCGTTTGACTCAGGCGGCGTCTGTTCCGGCCCGCTCACGAGCACGTTTCTCCTGCCGCTGGCGATGGGCGTCTGCCAGGGTTCGGGCGGCGACCTCATGCGCGAGGCGTTTGGGATCGTGGCGATGGTGGCGATGACGCCGCTCATCGTGATTCAGGCGATGGGGCTCGTATACGGCGCGAAACTCAAGACGGTCGAAGCCGAAACCGCATTGGCCCAGGCGCGCGCCGGTTCTGTTGCGCTTGCCGGTTCGATAACCGACTACGACGTGGAGGCGTACTATGATTAATCCGCTGGGATGGCTCAAGTCGAAAAAGGCCGACGCGCCGCCGGTCGTCTCGCTCGTGGTGTTCATCGTTGACTGGTCGCGGCAAAAACTCGTAACGACGGCTTTTGAAAAGGCCGGTGTGCAGATTCAGTACACGGCAAAGGGCAGGGGGACGGCGAGCAAGGAGATTCTCGACCTGCTCGGTATCGGCGCGACAGACAAGGCGGTCGTGTTATCGCTTGAAGACGAAACGCGGTTGCGGCCCCTGATCAAGGATATTGCGGGGAAGGTTGGGCTCTGGGAACGGGGCGCGGGGGTGGCGTTTTCCGTGCCGCTCTCCGGTATAAACACGCCGATTCTGGGAATGTTTTCCGGTGAACGGGAATCGGAACGGGAAGCGATAAACGAAGAGGAGGAAGCAGGGATCATGGAGACGAAGAAAAGAAGCGATTTGATTATGTGCATACTCAATCAGGGGTACAGCGATGAGGTTATGGCGGAAGCCCGGAAAGCCGGGGCGGGAGGCGGGACGGTTCTCTCCGTTCGCGGCACCGCCCGTCAAGGCCGGGTGAAGTTTTTCGGTATATCCGTGCAAAACGAGAAGGAGATCATCATGGTCCTTTCCACCCGCGAAAAGAAAAACGCCATCATGAGCGCGGTAAGCGAAAAGTTCGGCGTCCAGTCCGAGGCGGAAGGCATCGTGTTCTCCGTCCCCGCCGACAACATCACCGGCATCGAGTTACGGTAAAAGAATCGTTGCGCGGATTGCGCGCGGTGCGCGAATGGAAAATGGAGAATGGATAATGGAAAATGAATGGAATGCGGGTTGACCGCGGATTGCGCGGATAAGAGATGAAATCGTCATTGCGAGTCGCGAAGCGGCGAGGCAATCCAGCCGGGGGAGGCATTCACACTGGATTGCTTCGCTTCGCTCGCAATGACGGGTGGCTTGCCCGCAATGACGAGGGGCTTAATCACGGGGAACCGCCGATTGCGCGCGGTGCGCGGATTATGCGCCCCTCAATCCGTGAAAATCTGCTTCTATCCGGCGCAATCCGTGGTCAAAAAGGCTTACATTGTTGCGGTAATAGCCGCTTTTTCGTTAAACCTGCCTGATTGAAATTTTTTCTTGACGTGATATACTTAATTTATGCTTTTAACATGGGCACTGCAACGAGACGATTCCCCTTCGCGGCAACTCACAACCCCCCATTCTTAATACTGTCTCGCAAAAATCGTGTCAAGCCCCCTCTGAAAACGTGTCAACGTTCAATAGAAATGTCCTCATCCTTCATGCGGCATGAGAATCTGCATGGCTTTTTTCAGGTATTTTATCTCCTATTCACGCCCTCTCCGCTTCCCTTTCCACAGCCCTTCCTCTGTCAGCCATCTCCTTATGGTACTGACCCCGGCCCATATCCCCTCCGCCTCGGCCAGCTTCTCCGCCGCAAATGTTGGCCCAAAACCGCTATACCTCTCCCGGTCGCTTTCATCGCCCGTTCCCGCAATCCCTCCGCCGCCTTCCGGTTCGACGGCTTCCCCGTATTCCCGTGGATAAGCCCCCGGTCCCCCTTCCTCACATAGGCCGCGTATATCCGCTTGTCCCATCGGCAGTCTCATTTCGTCCTCCTCCCGCTATTCTACCTGATGGGACATTTCTATTGGTTTTACATGAGGACATTATCACTGATTTTTAACAGTGTTCCGACATCATTCACACTGCGCGTATAGCCTGGAGAGGCTGTTTCAAAATCGCGCGTTGCGGCAGAGGGTAGAGTTCTCTTGAGGCCGTTTTGGGGCGGGGATGCCGAGGCTGTATGTAACGTCGTTTTTGCGGTAAACCGGGGGCTTTGCCCCCGATTAGCCGGGTGGGAACGCCGGATTAGGCTGGTTTTTGGGCGAAAAACTCGTTTTCGCTTCCCAGACCCCCGTCCTCAGGCTGTCCCAACTCAGCGCGTAGGCCATTATCGCCGGGATTGGTGTCTTTGCCTCCGCCACAACCGCATCCCAGTCCACCTCTTCCGCCCCCTCCGGCGGCTCCCCCGCCAGAATCTCCGACCAGTACCGCTCCCCCCAAAGATGCGCCTTCCTTCCCGTCCGAATGTTAAACCGGAAAGAGAACGTCTGCTTCATCCACTGCATAATCTTCGGGAGCTCAAGCCCGTTGGCGGGCTTGATATAGAACGTGAGCCACGCCTCATCGAGCGTAAGCCCGCGCATCTCGAAGCCGAATTTCGCCTTCGTCTCGATGAGGACGCGGTAGAAGAGCGTCACCGCCCACGCCAGCCGGAACAAAGGCTCGCCGACATTAATCTCCGTGCGCACCTCGTACCAGACGTTTTCCGCCAATTCTCTTGGACCTTTCATAAACACCTTCCTGTAGAGAGATGTTCCGAAACAGAAGTTTCGGAACAGTCTTATACCCTCTATTAAGGCGTTGTCAGCCCCGTTGCTTTAATCAAACGCGAAAAAAGCGCGAAAAAGGCGAAAAACAGTGCGGTTTTGACAGGCTTTGTAGTTGCGGCGCGTCCAGCCCTATTGGGCTTCTCTGTCTCATAGAAGGCTCTCTTTATCCGTTATTGCAATCGTGTCGGGATACTAATAGAGTGAGCCTGTTCCAAAACCCCCCTGGGGGTTTTGGGGGAGACACGTCCCCAACAGGGGCAATAAATGTTGCGCTATTCTGTTCGTGAGGTTGCGGGCCATAGGCTCGTTGTGGTTCACGTTTACCCTATCGCGCCGTACTCTATCGCCTCCGCTCCAGGTGGGTTATACTTGAGGCTATGCTGGTTCTTGGTATCGAGACATCGTGCGATGAGTGCGCCGCCGCCGTGGTGGAGGACGGGACCGCGATCCGTTCCAACGTCGTGGCGACGCAAATTCCGTTTCATGCGCGGTGGGGGGGCGTTGTGCCGGAAATCGCGTCTCGCACGCATACGGAGTGGATCGATGCGACGGTGCGGGAGGCGCTGGACGGGGCCGGTCTGGCTGCGGGCGATGTTGACGCGGTTGCCGCGACCGCCGAGCCGGGGCTGCTCGGCTCGTTGCTCGTGGGGCTCACATTTGGGAAAGCGTTTGCTTGGACGCGGGGGATTCCGTTTGTGCCGGTAAACCATCTTCACGCCCACCTCTATGCGGCGCGGCTTGGTACCGGACGTTCTGACGGCAGCAAGGACAGCCCTTTTGCGGGTTCGCCGCCTTATCCTTACCTCGGCCTCCTCGTGTCGGGGGGGCATTCGATGGTCTGCCGTGTGGACGACTTTGACCAGATCACGACGCTGGGGACGACGCTGGACGATGCGGCGGGCGAGGCGTTTGACAAGGTGGGGAAGCATTACGGGCTGCCTTATCCGGCGGGGAAATATGTTGACGAGATGGCAAAGGCGGGGAACGAGGACGCTTTCAGGTTTCCGATGCCGAATCTGCACAAGAACGGGCGACCGAGCGATATGTCTTTCTCCGGGTTAAAGAATGCGGTGATTAACCAGCGGGAGACGTTCAGGCAACGGACGAGGAGCGCGAAGGAGGCGGAGAACGCGGGGGAAACGGCGGACGTGATCGCGTCGTTCCAGAAGGCGGCGGTGAAGATACTCCTTAGGGCATTGTTCCGGGCCGTGGACGACACAGGGATCACCACCGTTGTGGCGGGCGGCGGCGTGGCGGCAAATTCGTACCTCAGGGCGCGGCTCGCAGAACGGGCCGACATTCACGCGGTATTTCCGCCGCCGGAACTCTGCGGGGATAACGGGGCGATGGTGGCGGGGTTTGCCTACCACAAACTGCGCGGTGGCTCCGGGGCGGCCTTATGAGCAGGCTCTATGTGGTTGCCACGCCGATCGGCAATCTCGGCGACATCACGTTCCGCGCCGTGGAGACGCTCAAAGCGGTTTCGCTTGTGGCGTGCGAGGATACGCGGCGGACACTCAAGCTCTTGACCCATTTTGACATCCGTGTTAGAATGATTTCGCTTCGTTCCGCCAACGAAAAGGCCGCCGCCTGCAAGGTGGTTGCCGTATTGCGGGAAGGGCAGGACGCGGCCTATGTTTCCGATGCGGGAACGCCCGCGTTGAGTGATCCGGGAGCCGCTTTGGTGCGGGTCGTGACGGACGCGGGGTTTGAGGCGGTGCCCATTCCCGGCGTGTCGGCGTTCACGAGCCTCCTCAGCGTGGCGGGGGCTCTGGACAAGACGGTTGTCTTTGAGGGCTTTCTGTCGCCGAAAGCGTCCCGGCGGAAGCGCAGGGTGGGCGAGCTTATGGCGGGGAACGCCGGGTTTGTGGTTTACGAATCGCCGTTTCGTATCATTAAGCTTTTGGAAGATATTGCCGATTTTGATAACGCGCGTTATGTGTGTGTCGGCCGCGAGATGACGAAGTTGCATGAGGAGTTCGTGCGCGGGGACGCGGAGACGGTGCGGAGGACGCTGGTCCAAGCGGGAGAACCCCGTGGAGAGTTTGCGGTATATGTGTCGGCTTTTGTGCCGGGTAAAGCATAAAAAACCGGCTCAACAATCCGTGTTTTTTTGCCGATAATAGTTATAGGTAGGATTTTATGAGTATGAAAATTCAAGGATTGAACGGTGTTGAGCAGGTGCAGAATCCGAAGAAGTCCGCCGGGGTTGAGAAGTCTGCCGGAAACGCTTCGTCTGAACCTACGGTAAACATTTCGAAGACCGCTGCCAACAGGGAAGACTTTCTTCGCGCTTTGGAGATTGTTAAAGCCGCCAATACGCCGGACATTCGCGCCGACCGCGTGGCCGAGCTCAAGGCCAAGATCAACGATCCCGCTTACATCAACGAGAGTCTCATAAAACTTACCGCCGACCGTGTTGTCGATTTGCTTTTGGGATAGACCCATTCCCAGGAAGTTTGTTGGCTTCGCGCGTAAAATCTCGAAAAAGTACCGATCGGGTGTTTTTTACCCTGAAAACACCTTGGAACCAACGGTTCACCGCACCCCATAAATCGTCGTTTTTGCATTACGACATGGCGTAAAACTTCCATTTCTCATTTTCAATTCCCCGCCACCAACCGCTTCCTAAACAGCACTCGTCCCAAGAGGCGTGTTGCTTGGCATTTCAGCCGGACGCGCACCGACTTGGGCGGCGGCTACTTCGGGAGCGTGGCTGCCCAAAACGATAGCATCAAGCGGCAGTACGTCGTCTTGTGCCCGTACGTTATCAAAGGAGGCGGTTCCAAAACCTCACGGGACGCAAGCCTCCGCTGTGATCCGGGGGCGTTACGGGGGCGGAGCCTCCGTAGAAGGGGGTAGCGGAGGACGGCTCAAA
>JAISZQ010000028.1 GCA_031269165.1 Spirochaetaceae bacterium | reverse complement strand
TAAGCAAAAAGAAAAGAAAGGTCCGCGGATTTTCGCGGATTAACACGGATCGAGCGGGGTATAATCCGTGAAAATCCGCGTCAATCCGCGGACAAAATTTTTAAGTTGTTGACAGGTGGAAGTCGCGGCAACTTCGTTACCGACCCCTCGTTCCTGCGGGTTTACGTTGCGCCCCACGGGGGTAGACCCCGGCCGGATTGCGGCGGGGAGATTCGTGGAGGCGTCTTGCGGCCAAAACGCTACCGGCGACAAAGGCAAACGCCAAGACTTTGCCCGAACCGCATCATATTTCTTCAAAAAAGCGGTCTATTTTTTCGCTTATAACTTTACGGTCCGGCAATAAACGTTTGTAGTCTTTGGGTAGTTTTGGCGTGGTAGTATACGTTGACACGCCTATGGGCATTGCGCTTGTTTTCAGAGAATACTCGACAATCGTCCGGTTTTTTTCTTTACAGATGATAATACCGATAGCGTCATTTTCGTGGGGGAGTTTTACCATATCGTTCAGAAGGGAGAGGTAAAACTCCATTTTACCTTTGAATTCCGGCTGGAATTCGCCTATTTTTAATTCAATGGCTACCAGACACTGTAATTCCCGATGGTATAGCAAGAGGTCAATGAAATATTCCTTGTCATCAATTGATAGTTTGAACTGGTTACCGATAAAAGTAAACCGAGGCCCCATTTCAAGCAGAAAAGAACGCACATTGTTCATCAGTGCCGCTTCAAGCTGCCGCTCGGAATGTTCATCCGCCAGGTCTATAAAGTCGAAAGTGTATTCATCCTTCACCGCCAAAACCGCCTGTTTTTTGATAACATTCGGCAGGGTTTCATCGAAATTCGTCTGCCCCAAAAGGTACTTTTCATAGGTCTTGTTTTCTATTTGATGAATCAGGACATTGGACTTATTCAACAACTCGGTTAGTTGTTTCACAAGTCTTGCAAAATGCTACGCATTTTGCGTTTTTTTATAGGAAGTTGTTTAAAAACTGAAGTTTTTAAACAACTCTATTTTTTGACCAGCCGAATTTCTTTACCGCCAAAATATAAAACCGCCGTTCCTGATTATCTTTACATTTGTTCAGTATGGCAATATGCTTCGTCCAGCTTATTTCTCCAACCAATGGTTGGAGAAATTCAACATCGTGATACTCCGTATAAAATTGGGCCATAGACCACAAATTTGACACGGAAAACCCGCTGACGCCGGGGAATTCCTTCTGCAACTCTCTGGAAAGAACCGGCACAATCGATTGCCCCCAACTTTCTTGCTGCCTTTCGGCAATATCGCGGCCTATGTCCCAATAGAGTCTAATGAGACTGGTATTAACTGCCTTGAGCGCCTCGTATTGGGCGAGGCGGATTTTTTCTTTTATTTCAGCAATAAAATTTCGCTGGGTGTGATCAAGGGTCATGGGTTAATCCTGCCAAATACCGATTTGACTTGTGAATAAAGTACCGTTGTTCCATCGCGCAATAGGTTGTTCATTTGTTCTTCATCGGTTGAACGTATAAAAACTTGAAAACGCTTATTCATTATTCTATCCCATTCCCCTTAGAGCCCGTTCAGAATCTTTTCAAAGCCTGTTAAAAAACCCAGAAAAAGGGGGAAGTCCCCCCCTCGCTCCGGCCCTGCGGTCCTCCGCTACCCCCTCTGCGGGGGTTCCACCCCCGCAACGCCCCCGAATCACAGCGGAGGCTTACATCCTGCGGGGTTATTGAACAGGCTCTAAGGCGGGCGTCATTGCGAGGCGGCGGCTCCTAGCCGTCAACGAAGCAATCCAGAGAAGGTATATCCCCTGGATTGCTTCGCTGCGCTCTACCGAGCGACACGCTCGCAATGACGGGCGGGTCTGCAATGACGGGTGAGGTTAGCGGGCTTGCGGAGATGGCCGTCTGATGGCGGATGAAGGGCTGTGATTAAGACGGGCGTCATTGCGAGGCGGCGGCAACTAGCCGTCAACGAAGCAATCCAGAGAAGGTCTTATCCCCTGGATTGCTTCGCCCGCTCTACCGAGCGACATGCTCGCCATGACGGGCGGGTCTGCAATGACGGGTGAGGTTAGCGGGTTTGCGGGGGATGGGAAGCGTCCCCCGCTGAATCTTATCCCTTACTGGAGAATCTGCTCGTCGAGCGGTTTGCCGCCGGGGACCATCGGGAGGACCATCTCGTCCTGGTCGATGTGCGCGGCGATCAACGCGCTGTTTCCGTTCTTGAGCGCGACAAGGGCGTTGCGCAGAGCGGTGGAGAACGAGGCTTCATCGGTTGCGCGGAAGGCGGCGAGGCGGTAACTCTCCGCCAGTTTCACGAAATCGGGGGGGCCGCCGAGGACGGTTTGCGAAAAGCGGCGTTCGAAGAAAAGGGTCTGCCACTGGCGCACCATGCCGAGGACATGGTTGTCAAAGATAACGATGAGGACGGGGAGGCTGTAGTTGACGAGGGTCGCCATCTCCGCGCAGTTCATGCGGAACGAGCCGTCCCCGGTAAAGAGGACGACCGCCCGGCCCGGATTCCCCGCCGCCGCGCCCACTGCCGCGCCGAGGCCAAAGCCCATTGTTCCCAGCCCTCCCGACGTGAGAAAAGACCGGGGTTGTTCAAACGGATAGAACTGGGCCGCCCACATCTGGTGCTGGCCGACATCGGTCACCACGAGGGGTTCCATGCGGGGAAACGCCTTTTTCAACTCGCGTGCGGTTTCTTCTATTATAAAGCGCGGATGCAGTGCGGTTTTCCGGTGGTGGGCGTGAGGGACGCGGCTCTTCCACTTCGTGATGTCGTCGCCCCAGAGGTTGGGTTTGACGCGCGGAATTTTTTTGAGCACGAGCCTCAGCGTTTCCTTGATGTCGCCCGTCACATGAAACAACGTCGCGATGTTCTTGTTGATCTCCGCCGGGTCGATGTCAAACTGGAGGATGGCGGCGTTTTTGGCAAAGCGGTCGGCGCGGCTCGTTACGCGGTCGGAAAAACGCGCCCCGACCGTTATCACGAGGTCGGCCTTCTGGACGGCCTTGTTCGACGCGACCGTGCCGTGCATCCCGATCATTCCCATGTTGAGCGGATGCTCGCGGGGAAAAGACCCAATCGCCATGAGACTCTGCGCGACCGGGGCTTGGAGCAATTCGGCGAGTGCCTTGAGTTCCTCGAACGCGCCGGAGATGGCAACGCCGCCTCCCGCATAGATCATCGGGCGATCCGCCTCGTACAGCATCACCGCTGCCTTCTCGATATCCTCGTCCGTGAATGTCCGCCTCCGGGTACGCCCCGCAAGACGCGCCGCCCGCTCCGAAAGAACCTCGCCCGCAATCGCGCCCGCAATCGCGGCCGCTTCTCCGCCGGCAATCGCCGTGGTGCCCTTCGCCCCCGTATCGAGGACCTTTTGCGGCGGCCATTCCGCCGTGTTGACCGTAACATCTTTCGGGATGTCGATGAGAACCGGCCCCGGACGGCCATACCGGGCAACGATGAACGCCTCGCGCACCACCTCTGCCAGCTCGCGCACATCCTTCACCAGCCAATTGTGCTTCACAATCGGCATCGTGACCCCCACGATATCCACTTCTTGAAAACTGTCCTTGCCAAGCAGCCCGGTGGCGACATTGCCGGTAATTGCTACCATAGGAACCGAGTCCATGTAGGCGGTCGCGATTCCCGTCACGAGGTTCGTCGCGCCCGGCCCGCTCGTGGCCAAGCAGACACCCGTCTTCCCGGTAGAACGGGCGTACCCGTCGGCGGCATGCGCGGCGTGTTGCTCATGACTCGTCAGAATATGACGGATCCGTCCGCTGTGTTTGAAAAGCTCGTCGTAAATGTTCACCACCTGACCCCCCGGATACCCAAAAATCGTATCCACCCCTTGTTCGATCAGCGCTTCGATGAGAATCCTCGCTCCAGTATACTGCATATCCCATACTTTACCCGTTGTGGCACCGGAAGTCAAGCAGGGAGAAGCATGATAAAACAAAAAATCTGCCGCCATCAGGCACAATCCGGGGACAAGAATTCCTGTCCGGCTTGTTTTAAAAAAGGCCCAATCCCCGAAGCGCGGCGACCATGACGAAGATGGTTATCATCGAGAGGAGGGTGGCGAGGGAGACGGTCTGAGCGGCGAATTCGGGGGCAACGTGGTAGTTCCGGGCGGGCTCGCTTTTCCGAAACTCCACACTTTGATCCCGCCGAGATACGGGGGCGTTGCGGGGGGCTGACCCCCGCAGAGGGGGATAGCGAAGGCCCCTAAGCGCAAGCGGCGGGCCGTAGCGAAGGGAGAGACTTCCCACTGTCAACAACTTAAGAATTTTGGTCCGCGAATGGCGCGAATAAATACGAATAATACATACCCATCAGCGCGTATTCGCAACGCCATGTATGGCGCACATTCGCGTACATTCG
>JAISZQ010000390.1 GCA_031269165.1 Spirochaetaceae bacterium | reverse complement strand
GGGGCAAAGCCCCGCCCGAAACTCCAGAAGCGGGTAAAGCCCGCGACCGAATCACAGCGGAGGGCTGCGTCTCGTGGGGTTTTTTGAACAGGCTCAAGAACCTTAACGAGCGTTTGCGCGCCGACTTTGTGAACAGACACTAACCACAAGAAACCGCAGATTGCGCTTAATGCGCTATAATGGGATGCCGTCTGACTTTCGATTATTTTCGATTCTTGCCGCGCTTGTCTTCTTTTTACTTGACTTTGTTTTTGAATCATGGTATCATACAACCATGACCAATTTTAGTTACCCAAAACACGTTGAACGCTGGAATGTCTTTGAATGTTCCTGCCGGGGAAAAGAAGACGGGAATCCCTTTACCGATTATACGATACAAGGCGTATTTACAAGCAAAAATGAAGAAACCGCAGTAGACGGATTCTATAACGGAGACGGCGAGTACCGTGTTCGCTTCATGCCTTCCTTTGCGGAATCCTACCGTTTTGAAATACACGGCAGTTTCTCCGATACGGTCTACCGTGGCGATTTTGAGGCGACAACGGCGAATGACAATAACCACGGTCCCGTCCGCGTGGCAAACACGTTTCACTTTGCCTACGAAGACGGCGCGCCCTATTACCCGGTCGGCACTACCTGCTATGTCTGGGAACTTCAGAGCGACGCGCTTCAGCGGCAAACTCTGGAAACGCTGAAAAACAGCCCCTTCAACAAGATACGTTTCTGCATCTTCCCTAAGCATTATGATTACAACCTCAAGGAGCCTTATTCTTACCCTTACATTGGTAAACCCATGGACAACTCCGTGCTGACAAAAGAAAACTTTCTGCAATATATGTGCGGAATGAAAGGCGGCGTTCCTCCGGATAACGACTGGGATTTTAAGCGTTTTAATGTTCAGCACTTTCAGCATATTGAAAAACGCATTGAGGACTTGCGGGACTTAGGGATCGAGGCGGATTTGATCGTCATGCACCCCTACGACCGCTGGGGTTTTAGTATGATGGACGCGGAATGTGATGACCTTTACTGGAACTATGTCATCGCCCGTTTCGCCGCCTACCGTAATGTGTGGTGGGCTTTAGCGAACGAATACGACCTTATGCCGCAAAAAACAATACGCGATTGGGAACGTTACGCCGCTATTCTTCGGGAAAAAGACCCCTATAAGCATCTCCGTTCAATTCATAACTGCCGCCCCTTTTATGATCATTCCCGCCCGTGGATCACTCATTGTAGCATACAGCGGCAGGATATTTATAAATGCGCGGAATTGGTGGACGAATATCGGGAACAGTATAAAAAACCGATTGTCCTTGATGAAATCGCCTACGAAGGCAACATTCAACACGGCTGGGGAAACATCAGCGGCAGGGAACTGGTGAGGCGTTTTTGGGAGGCAGCCTTGCGGGGCGGTTATGCGAGCCACGGCGAAACCTTCACCCATCCCGACGACCTACTCTGGTGGTCGCACGGCGGAGAACTGCGCGGAGAAAGCCCAGCGCGGCTTGCGTTTCTGCGCCGCGTTTTAAGCGAAACACCGGGATCCGGGCTGGCTCCCACGCAGGGCAGCTGGGACGAGACAACAGCCACAGTGGAACAAACCACAGGCGATTCAGGCTACTACCTTTTCTACTACGGCTTTATGCGCCCCTCGTTCCGCGATTTTTATTTTGATGAAGAAAATGAATACCATGTTGAAATCATAGACACATGGAACATGACTATTGAAGATCGCGGATACTGCAAAGGTAAATTTCGGGTGAAACTTCCCGGAAAAGAATACATGGCTATCAGAATAAGGAGGAGAGAGAATGGATAAGATCACGCTGGGTTACGCGCCTACCAGACGGAGTATTTTCAGTGCGCCGGACGCGCTGAAGTACCGCAATCTTACGAAGAAGCGCATTGAGGAATTGAGGATAATCGGAGAATTGGGGGTAAGCATCGTCGATATTGACGACATTAACGGCGAAGGGCTTTTCTACGATATGAACGACGCGCCCCGGATAATCGAGAAGTTCTGCGCCGCTGGTGTTGACGGGCTGTTTTTCCCGCATTGCAACTTCGGTACCGAATACGCGGTGGCGGACTTGGCGCGGAAGATGGGCTTACCTGTGTTGCTCTGGGGACCTCGCGACGAGCGCCCGGACGAGGCGGGGATTCGTCTGCGGGACAGCCAGTGCGGGCTTTTCGCAACGGGTAAGGTACTGCGCCGGTTCCGGGTTCCCTTTACCTATATGACCAACTGCCGTCTTGAGGACGCGGAATTCGCACGCGGGCTTGATGTGTTCCGGCGGGTGTGTAATGTTGTAAAGGTGTTCCGGCGCATCAGGATTCTGCAAATCTCGACGCGCCCTTATGATTTCCTTACCACTATGTGCAACGAGGGGGAACTGCTTGAGAAATTCAACATTCAGCTTGCCCCGGTGCCGATGACGGAACTTGTGGAAGCGTTTGAATCGGCAAAGGACACAAATGAGACGCGGGAGACCGCAGCGCTTATCAGGGAAAGGATGGAGATCAAGACCGACGAGGTGGTTATCCCCAAAGTGGCGGCGCTCAAGACGGCGATGAAGGCGCTGGCAATGAAGTACGGGTGTAATGCCGTGGCTATCCAGTGCTGGAACGCGCTGCAATCGGAAATCGGCATCATGCCCTGCGCGGCGAATTCGCTTTTAAGCGGCGAGGGGATTCCGGTGGTCTGCGAGACCGACATACACGGCGCGGTTACGTCCCTGCTGGTTCAGGCGGCGAGTCTGGGGCAGGATGACATCATGTTTGCCGACTGGACGGTGCGGCATCCTGACAACGAAAACGGCGAGCTTTTGCAGCACTGCGGACCCTGGTCCCTTTCGCTGGCGCGATCAAAGCCCGCCCTAAGCAAGCCGCTCGTTTTTGATTATCCGGGCGCAGTGGCGGCGGAGGCGCGGCACGGCGATCTAACACTTGCCCGTTTTGACGGCGATAACGGGGAATACAGCCTGCTTCTGGGAAACGCGAAGGGCATAGACGGTCCCTACACGCTGGGTACTTACTTGTGGATCGAGGTGCAAAACTGGAAGCGTCTTGAGGCAAAGATTGTTGAAGGACCGTATATCCATCACTGTGTGGGCATACACGGCGACTACGTGCCGGTTCTCTACGAGGCGTGTAAGTACATCGGCGTTAAGCCAGACCTTTACGACAACAACGAGGAAGATGTGAAGGCGTTTTTGCGGGGGGAATAAGGGATGAGCGGCAACCTGCCATGCGACGAAGGTCCCCAGAGGCTTTCCTTGGGCTGAGGCGAGGGGGACGCAGCGGGGTTCCCTACGGGGGAGTAAACGCGGTGGGATCGTCATTGCGAGCGAGCGGCACGTTGCCGAGCGAAGCAATCGGCTCAACGCTCCGCGTTGAGCTTGGGTGAAGGCATTCCTCGGCTGGATTGCTTCGTCGTCGGCACTGGCTACCGAAGGTAGCACGCCGCCTCCTCGCAATGACGTTGCCCTGGTTGTGCGGGCAGGGGTTATACCTCAACCAATACCAGACGGATATGTTCCTTTTCAGTAACTCGCCGCGATAGTTGTTTCCAGCGCAAACAGGTCGTTCTCGATGACCGCGCAGGGCGTCGCCGTCTGCCGCAAAAGGGCAAGCCGCTCAGGGATAACCGCCGGTTTTCCGGTAACTTTGGCGACAAGTTCCGGATGGTTTGCCGCGTGTCCCGTGGCAAGCACCACGATATGGTCGTCAAAATCCTTTTGCGAGGCGACATCACGGGCGGCGGCGAAGGCCACGGCTCCGTGCGGGTCAATCATGATCCCGTAGCGTTTCCAGACCTCCTCTATAGTCCGCATCGTCGTCTTTTCGTCAATCACGCGCTGGGTAACCATGTGCTTCATCACCGCCGGGGTCTCCTCGTAGAACGACGCGAGCCGTTCCCAGTTGGACGGATAGGTGACGTCGAGGGCAGGTGAAATCGTCGCTACCGGGGGACGCGCCGTTCCGCGTCTGCCGGCGGCAATATCGGCCATCGGGTTGTTGCTGTTCTGCGCGGCGATGAACCCGCTTACCGGCAACCCGAACTTCCAAGCGTAAAGCCCGCCGATGAGGTTGCCAAAGTTTCCGCAGGGAACGCTGAAAAGCAACGCGTCCTGCAACGACTGCTTCAGCTTCACAAAGGCGTATATGTAGTAGAAAGACTGGGACAACAGGCGGCCCGGATTGATCGCGTTGGCACAGGTGATCCGGTAACGGTCGGAAAACTTCCGGTCATGGATGAGGCCCGAGATGAGCTTGTTGCAGTCGTCGAGCGTGCCGTTCACTTGGATCGGGATGATGTTGCCGCCGTTTTTAAGCAATGCCTCCGTGTCGATGCCGCGCACCAAACCCTGCGGGTAGAGAATCACGGCGATGATGTTCTTTCTCTTGTGGAAGGCGTTGGCAATGCTTGTGCCGATGTCCCCCTGCGCGGCGGAAATCACCATGACCGGGGATGCGTTTTTCAAAAACTCTTCCATCACCGCCGCGAGAAAGGCGATGCCGAAGTCCTTGAACACGCCCGTCGGCCCATCGCCGAGATCCAGAATGGAAAACCGCTCGTCCAACTGCTTGAGATCCGGCTCAAAGGAGAACGCGCTCTCCGCCACCCACGACGCGGAATAGGGGTTGAGTTCCCCTTGCAACAGATTCGCCGCGAGGGTCGCCGCCATCTCCTTGTAGTTTGTATCCTCGTTCATATAAAGGAAAAAGCGGCGCAGATCGGGCACCGTTGCCGGTATATACAACCCCCCCTCCTCCGGCAGACAACGCAGAATCGCGTCTTTGAAGGTCACAAGAGGAGCGTTGTTCTTTTCCGTTTTGCCCGTCGCCTTAAATTGCATATCCCAACACTCTACGGAACAACAGTATACCACTCATCGTTACGAAAATCTACTGAAAAGATCATTGACAAAATCATCGGTCAGCAGTCCCTCTGCCTTGTTACTATCAGCGGGGGTCTCCTCGCCGACAGCCGCTTTTTTAACTCTGAACACCGTTGACAGATGTTTGTCAGTTGAGAGAGAACCCTTAATGAAAGCCAAGATCTCATTGATAGACTCGAGGTCAAGGACCTCGTAGACGGAACCATAGTTGAGCGTGTATTCGGCTGCTGTCCCCGGATATGGTTTTGTAGATACATCGGCCCTGAGTATAAACCGGGCGTCAGGCGTAAGCAACAAGAGGCCAATGTTATATCCTTCTACCCTGTTGCCGCCGTCCCAGTAATAACCAATCTCATTGGCTTTGGTGGACAGGGTGAGAAGACGCCCGCTAACCCTCCCGCCGCTGATTTTCATCAGAGCGAAGGCCGCTCCATAGTCCACGAGGTCTTGCGAGGGAACCTCGCCTTTCAGAATAGCCTCCACCCTGTTTGCGGCAGCATCAAGCGGGAGGAATGCCGCCAGCATATAGAGACCATCGGTTTTGATATACCAGTTGTCGCCCTCTTGACTAAAATGCACATACGGGTTACCCTTACCCTCGTTGCTACTGTCAATTTGAGCCTTGGCCTCTTGCGTAAACTCGAGAGAAGACGGTATATTCTGAACGGAGATAGTTTTTATCGATTGTCCCTCTTCCTCCTCGATACAGGCTGTAAGCCAGAGGGCTTGACAGAGCGTAACAAAGAGAAAAGCGCGTTCCGTAAAAACTGCTATATTCATAGCAACATATTATACCGATAGTGTACTGTAAAGTATAGTATCATGTAAGGAGTGTTTGTGAAACTTAAAGTAAGGCTGACCCTGATAATTTCGATTCTCACGGTGGTGGTGGTAGGGTTTGTGTCCGTGTTTCTTTTGACAACGGCGAGTCGTCTGCAAACGGAATCGGCGATAGAGAACATGAAGAACCTTACCGGTTACGAAGCAAGAGGCGTCGATATATCGATGAAGGTGTATTTTGACACTATCGGTGCCCTTGCCTCTGTCATGAACGGTTATGAGGCCATTCCCATGGACGAGCGGCGGTACCGTTTTGATTTTCTGTTGGAATCGCTGATAGCCTCTGTGCAAGAACTGGTAGGGCTGTATACGGTGTGGAAACCCGGGTTTATCGACAACGACCCCGATCCCTACGACACATGGTTTACCCAGCGGGCATCCGCCACGCCGCAAAGGATCCGTTTCGGCGGCAACGAGCATAATCTGAATGAATGGAACGCATCCATGAAGACCACCCCCACCGTGCGGTTGTTTCGAAAGGGGACGATGAACAATGTTCCCGTCTGGGTGGCAACGATAGAGACCCCGATCATCCGCGAGCGGGACAAAGCGCTGGTTGGCGTTGTCGGCTGTATGATCAATATGACATTTGCCGAAGAGTCGATTAAAAAAATCCAGCCCTACGGCGACGGGCGGGCGGTACTCTATTCGTCCGACGGTACCATTGTTGGCCACTATACTTCCGACATGATCGGGAAAAACATTAAAGATGCGGAGAGCGTCAAGGTTTTGGGCCAAGAGGCGGTGCAAGACACCCTCGCAACGCTCCAAAGCGGGTCGCCGGAACCCGGCAAGAACGGCGGCCGGTTATTCTACAGTTTCCCGTTCGCTATGGGCGACCAGTACTGGACGATACTGAGTTCGGTGCCGGAAGCGACCGTTCTGGCTGCGGTTGCGGATATGCGGCGGCTTACCATCATCATCGCCATCGTTTCGATCTTGGTAACAGCGGCCGTGATTTTCTTCATCGCAAACAGCGTTACCAAGCCCATCGTGTTTGTGAGCAATACGCTGAAGGACATCAGCGAAGGCGAAGGCGACCTCACCAAGTCGATCACCCTCAACGCGAAAGACGAAGTCGGCGATCTTGCCCGGTACTTCAACGCGACGCTGGCAAAAATACGGGCGCTGGTCGTTACGATTAAGACCCAGTCTGTCGCGCTGTTTGACATCGGCAACGAGCTCGCGTCGAATATGACCGAGACCGCCGCCGCGATAAACGAGATTACCTCCAATATTCAGAGCATGAAGCAACAGACGGTCAACCAGAGCGCGTCCGTGACCGAGACAAACGCGACGATGGAGCAGATTACCGAGAACATCGAGAAGCTCAACGGCCACATCAACAAGCAGACCGAGTCCGTTGCCCAGTCGTCAAGCGCGGTGGAAGAGATGCTTGCCAACATTCAATCGGTAACGGGAACGCTCATGCGGAATGTGGAGAACGTCAAGTCGCTTGCCGACGCTTCCGAAGTGGGGCGTTCCGGTTTGCAGGACGTCGCGTCGGACATTCAGCAGATTGCCCACGATTCCGAGGGCCTTCTTGAGATTAACTCCGTGATGGAAAACATCGCAAGTCAGACGAACCTCCTCTCGATGAACGCCGCGATCGAGGCCGCCCACGCCGGAGAAGCGGGGAAGGGGTTCGCCGTTGTCGCCGATGAGATCCGGAAACTTGCCGAAAGTTCAAGCGAGCAGTCCAAGACGATTTCCTCGGTGCTCAAGAAGATTAAGGACTCGATCGACAAGATCACCCGCTCGACCGACGCCGTGCTCAACAAGTTTGAGGCGATTGATTCGGGTGTCCGCACCGTTTCCGATCAGGAAGAAAATATCCGCAACGCGATGGAAGAGCAGAGCCAGGGTTCCCAGCAGATCCTCGAGGCGGTGAGCCGGCTCAACGAGCTTACCCAGCAGGTGAAGGGCGGCGCGGAAGAGATGTTGCAGGGTTCGCGGGAAGTTATCGGCGAATCGAAGAATCTCGCCAACGTTACCCAGGAACTTACCAACGGCATGAACGAGATGGCCACCGGCGCCGACCAGATCAACGTTGCCGTGACGCGCGTCAACGAGATTTCCGGCCAGAACAAGGAAAACATCGACGTGCTGGTGCAGGAAGTGTCGCGCTTCAAGGTAGAGTAGTCCGCGCCGCCTGTTGACGCGCGCAATCAACGAGGGCCGCGAACTGCGGCGGGGTCAATATGGTTGACTCCCGCTGTGGTTCGTGGCTTTTTTTATGCGCCTGTTCGGGAAAAGGCGTGAAATTCGCACTTTTTTCGTGTCGTTGTAAGGCGAATACGGTTCCCCAGCGACGCTGGGGCGCGGCGGCAAGTTGCCGCGCCTTCCCCCTCGCTACGGCTACGCTCAAACCATTGCGGGGTATACCCCGCAATGGTTTGAGCCGTCCTCCGCTACCCCCTTAACCACGCTTTTGGCAACTTTTTCTTCCGATTTTCGCGTTTTTTGCGGGGTACCCCTTGACAAAGTTTTTCGTGTGTGGTATACCTATACTCATGATTGCCCGGTAACAGTGCCGGGGCATATAAGAAAGGCTGGTTATGCAAAAAACGGTGTTGTTGCAGAATAAGTTCCTCGTGACCCCCTCCCTTCTCGCGGGCGCCCCCCCCCCTCGAAAACGTTTTAAGCCACTAAACACCCCTTTTGGAACCTCTTTAGGCCTTTTTTCTGGGGTTTTCCCGACTTTTTCCCTTTTCAATTATCCGTTGCCCCTTCGTCCCGAAGGGGTACCGCGCGCGCCGGAATCAGCGCTCATAAACACGGCCGCCCTCCTCCTCAAAACCGTAAAAGAGGGGCGGCCCGTGGACGGCGTTCCATTTTCGTCAGCCCCGGTCTTCTTATCCGGGGCAGGGAATGCCGTTCTTGAGCGTTGTTTCCGGCGCGTGCCCCCTTCTTTTGGGTTTGTTCGCTTAACCGCGCGCGAAGGGATAGTTAAAAAGGGAAAATTGCGGGGGCGGACCATGCGGTGCCCAACGCCCCGGCGGCGAACGCCCGCGTGGTTCGCGGTTTTTGTCTGAGTATGAAGAGGCGCCCCGAAAACGGTATGACTGCTTGGAAAACAGTGCCGTAACCGGGGCCTTGCTAAACGCGAAAGAAGCATGCCGCTTCCTTCGTGTTTGGCCCTCTTTTTATAAACGGGGGCCGGGCTCTTAACGGGCCGTGGCTTCCGGGCTGTCCCCGTAGGGGATCAGCTTATTTTATTTTTAGGAGGAACTTTTATGACAAAAAAGTTCTTTATTATCGGTTTGACCGCCCTTCTGGGCGTGTCATTATTCTTGAC
>JAISZQ010000298.1 GCA_031269165.1 Spirochaetaceae bacterium | reverse complement strand
CCCCCGTAACGCCCCCGAATCCCAACTTTCAGTCATGGAGTTTCGGAACAAGCGGGGCAAAGCCCCGCCCGAAACTCCAGAAGCGGGCAAAGCCCGCGACCGAATCACAGCGGCGGCTTGCGTCTCGCAGGGTTTTTGGACAGGCTATTAGGGTCCCTGTTCAGCCCGTCATTGCGAGGGCGGAGCCCGAAGCAATCCAGCCGGAGGACGTTCCCCCTAGATTGCTTCGTCGCTTCGCTCCTCGCAATGACGGGTCAAACGGTACGTTGTCGCGGGGCGGATCGTTGGGGTGCGCTGTTGTGTTAAGTTCCCCGTTCGGCCCGTCATTGCGAGCGGCAAATTGCCGGGCGAAGCAATCCGGCGTTCAAAAAAAAAAGAGGGGAGGGGAGGCTTTCCCTGTTCGAACAGACATTGCGAGGGCATAGCCCGAAGCAATCCAGCCGGAGGACCTTCCCCCTGGATTGCTTCGTCGCGTCGCTCCTCGCAATGACGGGTCAAATGGTACGTTGTCGCGGGGCGGGTCGTTGGAGAGTGTTGTTGTGTTAAGTTCCCCGTTCGGCCCGTCATTGCGAGCGGCAAATTACCGGGCGAAGCAATCCGGCGTTCAAAAAAAGAGGGGAGGGGAGGCTTTCCCCCTGTTTTGAAATCGGAGTTGCTGGGCTGTCGGCCCGTTACCTTACCAAATGGCATTAAAGATGCTACAATCAATGCCCTATGGCTGATATTCTGAAAGACCGCATCCCGCCTCACAATGACGATGCCGAACGGGCGGTGTTGGGGGCGATGCTGCTTGAGACCAATGCGGTTGGGACGGCGGGGGAAAAACTCTCCGACAAGGATTTTTATTCGAAGAACCACGCGATGATTTTTCTCGCAATCCTCGCGCTCTACAACAAGAGTACCGTTGCCGACCTCTTGACACTCCGCGAGGAGTTGCGGCAACAGGGGAAACTGGAGGCGGTCGGGGGAGAAGCCTATATCGCGGGACTCACCAACGTGGTACCAACGACGGCGAATATCGAGTATTACTGCAAGGTGGTGGCGGATTGTTCGCTGAGGCGGGAGATCATCCGCATGGCCTACGACGCGATCGCCGACGCTTTTGACGAGTCGAACGACGCGCGGCAGACGCTTGAGAAGACCGAGCAACGGATTTTCGAGCTTGACAACAAGCGGCATACGATCAGTTACCGGAGCACCGAGGTCATCATCCCGGAAGTGATCGCCAAGATCGAGGAGAATTACTCAAGGAAGGGGGCGCTCTCAGGCGTTCCTTCCGGCTTCGCCGAGCTTGACAGGGTGACGGCGGGCTTTCAGCCGCAGGACCTCATCATCATCGGGGCACGGCCCTCGCAGGGGAAAACGGCGTTGGCACTCAGCATGGCAAAGTATATCGCCGTCCAAAAGAAGCAGCCGGTGGGCTTTTTTTCGCTTGAAATGTCGAATATTCAGGTGGCGATGCGTATTCTTTCGGCGGAGGCGCAGGTGAACAGCAACGCGCTGCGGACAGGCATCATCGAGAAAAAGGATCTCGGCCGTCTGCCGGAGGCGGCGGGGCGTATTCATGGGGCGCCGCTTTTCATCGTTGACGTGCCGAACATGAAACTCCTCGACCTTCGTTCTCAGGCGCGGCGGATGCGCTTGCAGGAAAAGGTAGAGGTCATCTTCATTGACTACATCGGCCTCATCGGGCTGGAAACCCCCGGCTCGACGTATATCCAGCGGCACGAGATGATCGCCGAGATTTCCCGTTCGCTGAAGAGTCTCGCCCGCGAGCTCAACATTCCCATTGTCGTGCTTTCCCAGCTTAACCGCCAGGCCGCCGACGGCACGAAGCCTGGCCTTGCGGTCATCAGGGATTCGGGCGCGGTCGAGCAGGACGCCGACCTCGTGATGTTTATTCACCGGGAGGCCGACGCGGAGAAGAAGGCTGTGGAACAGAACCTCGATTCCATCGAGACGAAACTCATCATCGCCAAGCACCGGAACGGCGAAACGCGGGATATCGACCTTTTATTCCAAAAGAAATATACTCTCTTCGTCTCGGAGTCCAAAGACCAGCCCTACAGTTAGGCCCCCTGCGGGGGAATGGATAATGGTAAATGGAAAATGGAGAATATCGGTAAGGTTTTCGGACAGGTTTGACGACCATTCATAACGCAAGGAGAAAAAAAATGACGGCACTTGATCAGTATGATTTTGAAAATTTGAAAAATGAGTCTGAGACCCATGTTTTCAACGAGTTGGCGGCCCAGTTGGAGGCGGTCCCGCAGGAGGTTTGTCGGTGCAACGACTGTATCGGCGACATGGCGGCGATCGCGTTGAACAGGGTCGTGCCCAAATACCGATGGTCGCTTCTCGGCGGCCTTTACACCGCGTCCGCGATGAACGACGAGAAGTACCGGACGAGTGTCGAAAAGGCGGTACGAGAGGCTATCGCAATCGTGCGGAACAACCCTTCCCACGACCAAACATAGCCGTTCACCATGCCCGTCTTCCCGGCAGACAGCGTTCATATCCGCTATGCCGCAAACGTTCTGCGTGAAGGCGGGATCGCCGCGTTTCCCACCGAGACGGTCTACGGTCTGGGCGCGGACGTGTTCAACACCGACGCGCTGGCCCGCGTGTTCGCGGTGAAACGCCGCCCCCGCTTTGATCCGCTCATCGTTCACATCGCGCATCGGGACACGCTTGACGCGCTGGTGGATTTTTCAGTACTGACCCCTCCGGCGCAACGGCGGGTGGCACTCCTTGCCGAAACGTTTTGGCCGGGGCCGCTCACGCTCGTTCTGCCGAAACTTCCCCGTGTTCCCGGCCTTGCGACGGCGGGCCTTGCCACTGTCGCCATCCGGTTTCCCGACCACCCGGTTGCCCTTCAACTGATCGGGGCGATGGGCGAAAACGGAGCCGTCGCCGCGCCCTCGGCAAACCCCTTCGGTTATCTCAGCCCGACCCGCGCCGCACACGTGGCCGCCCAACTGGGGGATCAGGTTCCGGTCATCCTTGACGGCGGCCCGTGCAGGATCGGCGTGGAATCCACCGTGCTGGACATCGGGTACGGCGAAAGCGGCAAAGCGGACACGCCGCGTATTCTCAGGCCCGGCGGTGTTACGCTTGAGGCGTTGCGCGAGGTCATCCCCACTGTGGAAATCGTAGAAATCGCCGCCGCCGGGAACGTCCCGTCTCACGACGCGCAATCGTCCCCCGGCCTTCTCAAGAGCCACTACGCCCCAACCACCCCGCTCTACCTCCATTCCCGCGAGGAGATGCGCTCTCTGCCAAAAATCCCCGGCCACGCCTACTTATATATGGAAGAAACAGTGCAAAAGTCCGCTGCCCGCCTCTTTGACAAACTCAACGCCCTTGACCATGAGGGTTACACGGCCATTCATGCGGAACTCGCCCCGGAAGAAGGCTTAGGCCTCGCCATCAACGACCGGCTGAGGCGGGCGGCAGCGAAAACGGGTGCCGGTCAAGACCATCGGTGAGTGAGCGACAGAGGCGGTGCTTTTCATACCGCGCCGCCTGATGTATCATTCCATTCATGAATAATGTTGTTGTAAATACCCCAAGAATCAGGAACGCTTTGATCAGAAAGGTGCGGGAACTTTTTGAACACCGGGCGTTGTGGCTGTACCTTCTCTGCGACGAAGCGCGTAAGCAGGGACTGGAACCGGAAACATTCGCGCCCGGCGCGATCCGCCGTTGCGGGCACTATCAGGGGGGCCTCATCGTCGAAAAATGCGGCTCGCGCAGCCTCACGTGCCTCAAAAAACGTCTTTTCAACCTGCCGGGCCGGCTGGTCTTCGAGATGAAGGTGCGGCGGGTTACCGAGGACAACTTCGACGTGGACTTTCATTACTGTCCGCTTGTCGCCGCATGGCAAAAACAGGGCTGTTCCATAGAAGAGATGGACAAACTCTGCGATTACGCGATGTGCGGCGACCGGGGCATCGCGGAACGTTTCGGTTGCGATCTGGACCTGCACAAGACCATCGCCCGTGGTGACGGTGTCTGCGAGATACGGTTCCGGCGGAACGGGAAAGAAGCGTAACCGCCCGGTGAATCTTTCGTACGCTTTATTATGATACCTTGTCGGTAGGCCGATAGCGCACCGCCTAAGAGCCTGTTCAAAAACCCTGCGAGACGCAATCCTCTGCTGTGATCCGGGGGCGTTACGGGGGTGGGCCTACAACCCTCAACATCCTGTTTCGGGTTTCCGGCCGGGGCGTGGCACACCGTAGGTGTGCGGCACACACGGTGTGCGGCACACACGGTGTGCTTCAGTAATGCGTCCGTCCGTGGACGCTTGGGGTACGCCCACAAAACCATGCACCGCATGGTTTTGTCCCCGTAGAGGGGGTAGCGTAAGACGCGAAGCGGCTGGTGCGTGGGGGAGCCTTCCCCCTGTCAACAACTTAAGAATTTTGGTCCGCGAATGGCGCGAATAAATACGAATAATACATACCCAGCAGTGCGTATTCGCGTACATTCGCGGACAAAAAAACTAAAAATCTGTG
>JAISZQ010000255.1 GCA_031269165.1 Spirochaetaceae bacterium | reverse complement strand
GTGTCTATGAAAGGACCAAGAGAATTGGCGGAAAATGTCTGGTACGAAGTCCGTACCGAGATTAATGTCGGCGAGCCTTTGTTCCGGCTGGCGTGGGCGGTGACGCTCTTTTACCGCGTCCTCATCGAAACAAAGGCGAAATTCGGTTTCGAGATGCGCGGGCTTGTGCTCAATGAGGCATGGCTCACGTTCTACATCAAGCCCGCCAACGGGCTTGAGCTGCCCAAGATTATGCAATGGTTAAAGAAGAAAGGCGCATCTTTGGGGGGAGCGGTACTGGTCGGAAATTCTGGCGGGGGAGCCGCCGCCTGAAGCGAAAGAGGTGGACTGGGATGCGGTTGCGGTGGAGGCGAGCAAGCCGGGACCGGCGGGCATGGTCTACAAGTTATCTTGGGGCAGCCCCCGCCAGGCCGGATTGGGCTCGGAAACGCCTTTTTCGCCCGAATTCACGTTCTCGTCCGTGTTTCCGCCCGGCTAACCGGGGGCAAAGCCCCCCGGTTTACGGGTAAAGGTGGTGTTACAAACGGCCTCGGTTCTCCGGCCAAAGACGGCCTCAAGGAAAGGTCTGCCCGCGCCACAGGGAAAAGGGCGAAAAAGAAGCGAAGTTCGGGCCGTTTCCGGTGTGCCGGGGCGGGGAAACACGGATAAACGCGGCGCACGGCGAGGAAAAACGGAAAAAAAGGCGTTGGAGAGACGGTTTTCGCGCAAAGAGGGCGGCTGAGGTCTGTCCCCGTCCGCTTGGGGCAGCCCCCGTCCAAAGGAGGCGTGCTCTGTGGTGGTGTTATCCCCGTTGGTTGCCGCTTGCTCAACAGTACTCGTCCAAAGAGGCATGCTCGGCGATGGTGTTTTCCCCGTTGGTTGCCGCTTGCTCAACAGTACCCGTCCAAAGAGGGCGTGTTCGGCGGTGGGGTTTTCCCCGTTGGGTGCTGTTCGCTCATCAGTACCCGCCCAGAGGAGGCGTGCTCGGCGGGGGTGTTTTCCCCGTTGCTTGCCGCTTGCTCAACAGTACTCGTCCAAAGGGCGTGCTCGACGGTGGTGTTACCTCCGTTGGGTGCCGCTTGCTCAACAGTACCCGTCCAAAGGAGGCGTGTTCGGCAGTGGTGTTATCTCCGTTGGGTATCGCTTGCTCAACACTACCCGCCCAAAGGAGGCGTGTTCGGCAGTGGTGTTATCTCCGTTGGGTATCGCTTGCTCAACACTACCCGTCCAAAGGAGGCGTACTCGGCGGGGGTGTTATCTCCGTTGGGTGCCGCTTGCTCAACAGTACCCGTCCAAAGGAGGCGTGCTCGGCGGGGGTGTTATTCCCGTTGGGTGCCGCTTGCTCAACAGTACCCGTCCAAAGGAGGCGTGCTCGGCGGTGGGGTTATCTCCGTTGGGTGCCGCTTGCTCAACAGTACCCGTCCCCGTCCGTCATTACGAGCGAGCGGCACATTGCCGAGCGAAGCAATCCAGTGGGGAAGCCGCGGGCGTTGCCTTCTCTGGATTGCTTCACCCTGCGGGTTCGCAATGACGTGGGGCCGCTCGCTCAACGGCACCCATCCCAAGAGCGTGCTCGGCGGTGGTGTCGTTCCGGCCGGGTGAACATCACCGTAAGGCGGCATTGCTACCCAAAACGGCAGCATCAGGTGGCGGTACGTCGCCTTGAGACCGTACGTCACGCCGGTAGCACAGCCGCCTGTAGGTGGTGTTCACTCGGCATATCGACACGCTATCTCAACAGTACCGTCCAAAGGCGTGCTCTGCGGTGTTGTTATCCCCGACGGCAATTGATTTCTAAACAGTACCCGTTCAAAGGAGGCGTGCTCGGTGGTGCTCTCCCCGCTGATTGCCGCCCGTCATTGCGAGGTCGCGGTAAGCCACCAGCGTGTTGCGGCAACTCGCGTTGTTTGCTGGATTGCTTCGTTGCTAACGGCAACTATGTTGCCGCCGCCTCGCAATGACAGGGAGGCTCTCTAAACAGTACCCGCCCAAAGAGGCGTGCTGTTTGGCGCGGCTATCTCAGCCGGATGCGCATCCACGGTCAACAACGTAAGCAAACGGAAGGTAAGAATGATCCGCAGATTGCGCCAAGTATGGCGATACCGATTTTTCATGCTTAAAACCAGCCGCCACACGGCATAATCGGTGGGCCATTTCCCCATTGCGCGCAAGGCTTGACCGCAAGGCGCGTACGTGTTGTCATGTTATTTCCTTTACAGTATAATCTTTCTCGACAATGGATATGAGGGAAGCGGCTTTGAACCGTACCTTTTATCATCACGTATCATTTTTTGAGAAGGAGAACATTATGATGGAAAGAAGAAAAACTATGATGAGGACCTCACTGTTCGGATTGACCGCTGTTGTTGCGGCGGTTATCGTTTTAGCGGCGTGCGCCACTAAAGGTGACGGCGACGCGCAGGCAGACCGTATCACGCTTTCGTCAAGCGCGACTGCGAAGACGGTTGAACACAAGGGTACCGGCTACGGGATCAATGAGTTGCCCGAATGGATATCCGAATATCTTGACCGGGGGGTGCCCGGGGTGGAGAGTCTTGCCGACTACAAGGGGAAGTACTGCTTTGTCGCGGAAGAACAGGGTCCCGCGCTTCAGCAACTGCTCACGTGGGTGAACAATTTCAACGCCCAGCAGCAGATCGGCGCGACGATCAATACCCGTGTCGCCTCGGTGTTCAAGGCCAACGAATCACTCGTGCCTGATAATGCCGATTCCCAGCGGGCGTACTCCAACGCGATCAACACGCTCTTCACCGCCACCTACACCGGCGCGCGTAAGGAAGCCGACTGGTGGCTGAAACAGGTGATAAGCAACAGGGGAGAGCCGGATGAGACGCGGTATACGGCCATCGCGCTTTACTCGATTGACCGGAATATCCTCAACGATCAGATTGCGGCGAGAGTTGAGGAGCTAAAAGCGGGGAATACGGAACTTGACGCGGCCTTTAACGCGGTAAGTGCCACTATTCTGGAACGCGGCCTCGAGTGGGAATGAACCCCCTGTCAACAACTTGAGCATTTTCGTCCGCTGATTGACGCGGATTTTCACGGATTATCCCCCGCTTGATCCGTGTTCATCCGCGTCGTCCTATGGCGCAATCCGCAGACCTTTCTTTTCTTTTGCGTAAGTTGGTGACAGGAAAAATGAACCGGCGTGAATGAGCGGGTCATCACGGTTGCGGTCGCTGCTCTCTATGGGGGCTTGGGGGCTGTGCCCCCAGCGGGGCGTTGCGGTCGCGGGCGTTGCCCGCTTCTGGAGTTTCGGGCAGTGCTACGCGCTGCTTGCTCCGAAACTCCCTGCTCAATGCGAAGCGTTGAGCCGGATTGGGGGGCGTTGCGGGGGAACTCCCCCGCTGAGGGGGGTGCCGGAAGACCCTAAGCGTAAGCGGCGGTCTGGAGGCAGGGGGGAGACTTCCCCCCGCTGAATAGGTACAATAAAAGAATCTTTGATTTTTAGGAGGCGTTATGATTAAGACGGTCAAGTCTGTTGAGTTTAAGGGGAAGCGCGTGGTTATGCGCGTCGATTTCAATGTGCCGATGAAGGACGGCGTGGTGCAGGACGATACGCGGATTGTCGCGGCGATTCCGACCATTCGGTACATTCTTGAGCAGGGGGCTGCGTCTCTCACGCTGATGAGTCATTTGGGCGATCCGTCCAAGGACGCGGCGAAGGCGAAGGACAAGGCGGCGAAGGACGGGAAGGCGTTCGACGAGGCGGCCTACATCAAGGGCAAGCACCGGATGGCCCCGGTCGCGGCGTATCTCGCGCAAAAACTGGGGAAGCCGGTGGTGTTTGCGGGTGAGGATGGTTGTTACGGGAAGAAGGCGTTTATCGAGGGGCAGCCTGCCGGGTCGGTGGTGATGCTGGAAAACACGCGCTTTCACAAGGAAGAGACGGCGAAGGATGCGGAGAGCCGCGACAAACTGGCGAAGGAGTTGGCCTCCTACGGCGAGGTGTTTGTGAACGACGCTTTTGGGACGGCGCACCGCGACCACGCTTCCACGGCGTCTATCGCAAAGTTTGCGCCGGTGTCCGTGGCGGGTTTCCTCATGGAGAAAGAGGTTAACTACCTTGAGCCGATTGTAACGAGTCCCAAGAAGCCGCTCGTGGCGATTATCGGCGGGGCGAAGGTGTCCTCGAAGATCGCGGTGCTGGAAAGCCTGTTGAAGAATGCCTCGGCACTCGTCATTGGCGGCGGCATGGCGTACACGTTTTTCAAGGCGCAGGGGCACACGGTGGGCAAGAGTCTTGTCGAGGACGACCAGATCGGCACGGCGCAGAAGGTGCTTGACGCGGCGAAGAAGGCGGGGGTGGAAATCGTGCTGCCGCTCGACCAGGTTGCCGCCGAAACCTTTGACGCGAACGCGAAGCCGGTTGCGGTGGACGGCGCAGACCTCCCCGACAACCTCATGGGCCTCGATGTTGGGCCTAAGACGGTGGCCAAATACAAAGAGGTCATCGGCACGGCGGCGACGGTGGTGTGGAACGGGCCGGTGGGCGTGTTCGAGTTTGAGGCGTTTGCGAAAGGCACGGAAGAGGTGGCGAAAATTGTCGCGGCGGCGACCGGAAAGGGCGCAATCACCGTGGTCGGCGGCGGCGATTCGGTCGCGGCGGTGAACAAGTTCGGCCTCGCCTCCCAGATGAGCCACGTGTCCACCGGCGGCGGCGCGTCACTTGAGTTGCTCGAAGGCAAAAAACTGCCGGGCATCGAGGTGTGCCGGGGATAGGGCGCACATCACGGTGAACCGCAGACAGGAGCGACACAAAACGAACATTGAGCCGCAAACCTCACGAACAGGCACGAACTTTTATGCCGTTTGTGTTGGCGCGGGCCTTTGGCCCCTTGAGGTTTGGGGTTATTAAAATCTGTTCGTGGAGGCTGTTTCAAAACTTCACGTTTTGAAACAGCCTCAGTGTTCATCGGTGGTTCTTTGTGGTTAAACGCTGTGATTAAGTTCCCCGTTTTCGTTATAATAAGCCTATGAGCATTTTTTCTATCCAGGTGAAAACACGTGATGAAGAGAAGTACTTAACGCTGTTTCGTGCGCAGAACCCCCATAAGTCGAATGTCCGCACGTATTTTCCGAAACGGGAGGTGCGGGTCTACAAACAAGGAAAGGTTATAACGAAACGTGCTCCGGTGTTTTCAGGATATGTCTTTGTCGAACTTGAAAAAGATGACCACATATTGAATCATTACCGGTCATTGCGTATAACAAACGGGTTTTTTCGCTTTTTGCCGTCAAACAAGAAGGTCCACGAGTTGCGGGGCGGCGATCTGGAACTTGTGGTGCATTTTATTCGTCTGCCGGGACAGGTTGCCGGTGTGTCGAAGGTCTATTTTGACGAAAATCAAAAAATTGTGGTAAAGGAAGGCCCGATGCTCGGTCTCGAAGGGCGCATCACCAAGATCGACCGCCGGAAAGGGCGGGCCAAGATCAGGCTGGATTTGTACGGGGATTCTTTCTCTATTGACTTGGCGTTTGAGATGCTCGACCCGACAGGCGATAAGGCGGCTGCAAAGACGTGAGCAATGCTGTTTGGGAACAGGCTCATTTGAGTGATGCTGTTTTGAGGCAACTCGAGACACGAAGGAGTATGATGCAAGATTCAAACTTTAACCGTTATTACAAGACGATACAAACGCTCTTCGGCCCGGACGGATGCCCGTGGGATCGTGAGCAGACACCGGAAAGTCTGCGCGGTAACCTTGCCGAGGAAGCCTACGAGTGTATCGAGGCGATTGACGAAGGCGACGCGCCGCATATTCGGGAAGAGTTAGGCGACGTGTTTTCGGTCGTGATGATGATTGCCTTTATCTTTGAGGCGCGGGGGGCGTTCACGATAGACGACGTGATCGGCGGCATCACCGAAAAATTGATCCGCCGGCATCCCCATGTCTTCGGCGATGTGAAGGTGAAAGACAGCGATGAAGTGCTGGTCAACTGGGCGAAGATAAAACGCGACGTGGAAGGCCGCGCCGAAAAGCAATCGGCGATGGACGAGGTGTCGAAGGCACTCCCACCCCTTGAACGGGCCTACAAACTGCAAAAAAAAGCCGCCAAAAAGGGGTTCGACTGGCCTTCTCTTGACGGCGTTTTGGACAAGGTGCATGAAGAGATCGAGGAAACGAAGCGGGAAATCGAAAAGGCCGAAGAAAAATCGGGGAAAACCGCTCCGGTTGGCTCGGCTGACCCAACCGCCGCTCGTGCCGCTCTCGAAGAAGAACTGGGCGACGTGCTCTTCTCCGTGGTCAACCTCTGCCGCTATCTGAAAATTGATCCGTCAATGGCCCTCGTCCGCGCCAACGCCAAATTCGTACGGCGTTTCCGGTATGTCGAAAAACGATGCGAAACGGACGGTGTTGCCATGAACAAAGACGCTCTCGACACGATGGAACAATACTGGCAGGAAGCAAAGGGACATAAAAAATGATGGTAACTGTTCGGCCGTTTTCGTACTATTTGAGGCTGTTCCAAAACCTCAAGTCTTAGAACAGGCTCATTTATTATGATACCTTGTCGATGGGCGCACCATAGGGCGCAACGCTCCCGACGTCAGGCGGCCTCCCGTGAAGCCCCCAATTACGATGACGGCTGAATATAGAATAGACAGCGTGCCTTTCATGGTGTATAATGGGGGACCGGAAGACAGTAAATATGAAAAAAACGAGAATTCCCCTCATTTGGGTTTTGGGTGGTCTCATACTCCTTACGCTCGCGGTGAATTCGTGCGCGACGATTCCGGCGGAGGATGCAAAGGATAGCGAGGTTGTTATGGATGACATTGTTCCCGCAGAGGCGGCGCAAGACGTATCGGAAACGGAGGCGGGCATTCTGCTCGGCTTTGACGACAACTATTATGCCGGTTGGGAAGCGGCGTTTTCTCTGTTTGACCGATACGGCGCGAAGGTTACGTTTTTCGTGCAAGGAAATCCCGCGTTTTGCTTGAACGCGCTGGAGAAGGGCCACGACATCGGGTATCACACGGAGAACCACGTTGATTTACGGAATGTAGACCGCGCCACATGGACGTACGAAACGCTTGATTCCGCCCGCGCCCTCCGGGAAAGCGGCGTTCCGCTTGCGGCTTTTGCCTATCCGTTTGGCTTTTCCGATCCGTGGATGAACGAGGAATTGTTGCAGCATTACGCGATTATTCGTGGTTTCGGCGTGACGCCCCGTTTTTACACCAAAGAGGAGATCGCGTCCGGCGTTATCACGTCCAAATCCATTGACAACACCGTTATCCCGGACGACGCCGCGTTTTACGAGATGATCGGCGAACTGCTCCAAACCGTGAAGGCTGCGGGTAACCTTATCGTTCCCCTCACGACGCACAACATTGACGATGGCGCGCAGTGGGGCATCAGAAGAGACCGGCTGGAATTTCTTCTGCGAACGGCCTCGGAAATGGGTCTGCGCTTTTACACGTACCGGGAGGTGGCCCTTGGGAGGTAGCGTGTCGATGGGCCGGGTGAGCAACACCGCACAGCACGCTTTTGGATGGGCTGTTTAGAGAACGGGTCGATGGGCCGGGTGAACACCACCTACAGGCGGCTGTGCTACTTAATGGCGGCTACGCCGCCTCTGTGTAGCAATGCCGTCTTACGGTGGTGTTCACCCGGCTGAGATAGCCGCATGAAGCAGCGAGATCAGCAACACCAAACAGCACGCCTCTTGGGACGGGTAGTGTTTTGAGGGCGGCAACCAGCGGGGGTAGCCGCACCGCACGGCACGCTTTTGGATGGGTGCTGTTTAGAGAGCGGGTTGATGGGCCGGGTGAACACCACCTACAGGCGGCTGTGCTACTTAATGGCGGCTACGCCGCCTCTGTGTAGCAATGCCGCCTTACGGTGGTGTTCACCCGGCTGAGATAGCCGCATGAAGCAGCAAGATCAGTAACACCACACGGCACGCCTCTGGGCGGGTACTGTGTAGCGGGCGGGGCCGTCATTGTGAGGGCGCAGCCCGAAGCAATCCAGAACGGGATGTCCCCTGGATTGCTTCGCTTCGCTCGCAATGACGGGGGGAAGCGGAGATGGCCGTCATTGCGAGGGCGGAGCCCGAAGCAATCCAGGGCGCTGCGCGAATGGAGAATGGAGAATTGAAAATGGATAATGCATGGGGCATGGAAGATGCTCGCGCCCTTCTTATCATTTTCCATTATCCATTTGTCATTTTCAATTCGCACGAAGCGCGCAATGACACCGCATTCACTCCCCCGGAGGGGGAGCCGTTGCCCATTCCCAACTCGACGCCCCTACGGAAAGCCCCTGCGGGGCCTTGACAAAAAGCCGCGCCCCATGTGATAATGCTACCTGCACGGCTCGATGGGCCGCGCCTATTTTATGCAAGTTGGCGGACAATGCAAAAAGTGAAAAAGGCGGAAAAAGGGGTTACAAGGGGTGTTCTCGGCCGTCTCAGGGCCATTTCAGGGGGTTTTTGGGGGTGTTTTTCCCAAAAATGCCCTCCCCCCCCCCCTCAAGGTTTGTAGAACCTTCCGGCTTCCCCTCAACACTTCTCCCTTAAGACACACGCCGCTTCTTTCCCCTCCCTCTCGCGGGACGGGG
>JAISZQ010000235.1 GCA_031269165.1 Spirochaetaceae bacterium | reverse complement strand
CAACAACTTAAGAATTTTGTCCGCGGATTGACGCGGATTTTCACGGATTATACCCCGCTCGATCCGTGTTAATCCGCATCGCCATTTGGCGCAATCCGCGGACCTTTCTTTTCTTTTTGCTTAAGTTGTTGGCAGTGGGAGACTTCCCCCTTTTGCCGAGATTTTGAACAGGCTCTAAGATCAAATCATTTCTTGGCGATTGAACGTAAAAGACAGTGCCCGGATGCGGCTGTTGACGATTTGCCGGATTTATATTATACTATGAGATGAAATGCGGCACACATACAAAATTGGGCTTTTTCTTGTTGTCCTCGTGATGGGGGGGGCCGCCGGGTTTTCACAGGAAGGCGATTCGGTCTCGATTCCCGACGCGATCAGGAGGCCGTCCCGTACCGATACGCCCCGGTATCCACGCGACGTGGTGATCGGCGATCTGGGACAAGGCGATCTCTTGCAGGAAGACATGAACTATGCGTCAACTGTGTTACGCGCGCTTTTGCAGGGCCGGGAGCAGTCCCCGCTTTTCAGCACGTTGAACGAGGGTGTGGCCGAGGATCTTATCGGGACAGTACAAAAGATACGGGCACATAAATTCAGGATCGGCGGCGGCAAGGAAATTGTGGACGGCGCGGGCTCTTTTTTGTTTCGTTTTATCGGCAGGGATGATCAGATCGGCGGGGCGATGTATTTTGTGCGCGGAGAAAGCGGTTATGCGCTTGACGATATTATTCTGGAGGCGATTCCGAAGGCGCTTCTGGACGGAGAGCGCGACCCAATGTCTGACACCTTTCCATACGAGCGGTTTTATTAAGAGAGGTTGTTCCAAAACCTCACGTTTTGAGCGGAGACAAAGGGCTTTTAAGAGCCTGTTCAAAAACCCCACGGGACGCAAGCCTCCGCTGTGATTCGGGGGCGTTACGGGGGTTCGACCCCCGTTGAAGGGGGTAGCGAAGGACGCAAGTCCGTAGCGAGGGGGAAGACTTTCCCCCTTTAGCTGGTTTTGGAACAGGCTCTAAGCCCCCAATTGCAAGAGTCGAAGGCGGCAGCGTGTCAAAACGCTTTTCGTGTATTGAAACAGGCTTCGTTTAGTGAGGATTATGGCGACACCTATTCAACGTATAGAAAAAGAATATATTCTCGGCACTCTCAATGGTAAGAATATTCCGCTTAAATGTTTTGCGGGAAAACACGAACATACGTTTACGTTGAGGGAGATCGGTAAAGACCGTCTGATTTTTGAATCGAAAGATTCTCTGTCTGTTTTTCAGAAAAACATGAAAATCGAGCTTAAATTTTCCGTGCATTCGACACTGACAGATATTATCACGTTTAGCGTTTATGTTTACGAAGCCGTAGGCAGGCGTTTGATTACGTCAATTCCCGATTATCTCTATAAAAATCTGTCAAGGGCGTATTCGCGTGTCCGGCAAACGCCGGGCTTGAATATGGTCATTCGAAAAAATGGTTTTTATTATGACTTGGACTGCGAGAAAATCAGCGGGGTTGATTCAGCTGCCTCCGATAATTTGGTACTTCAATTGAACGAGGCTGATGTCAACGCCGCTATGAATGAACATCTTAACTGGATTCAGCAAAAAACCGATGGCTATAAACTTGTTCTTTTCAAGGATAATGTTCTCTCTTCCCCCGCGTCCGCATCTCTAGAAGAAAAAGCGGTCGGCAAGCGGGGCAAGATCCTTTTTATTTCGATCCCGAGCGGCGGGTTTGTGTCGGAAGCGGAAAACTCAGGAGAAATGTTTTTCACCGAGCAATCACTCACGGAGTACCTTCTCGATAACGGGGAAAATCCCGAATCGGCGCGGAAAAAAATCGATGGGCTGCTCAATCAAAGAGTAGCGCAGGGTGTTTGCAGCGACTGCTACATTCCGGTTATTTTTCGCTCCTACATCATAGGCTATATGCATATCTGGGTAAATGAAGGTGAAAATCCCCCTCTCACGTTGTCTTCGATCGAAAAATTCCGCCGGTTTGCCAAAATTATCGTGCTTTCGCTGGAGTGGGACAATTACTTTGAAGGCGATAAAAAAGAGATTCCGCCGTTTAGTCCGAAACTGCTCGACATGAGCGCGGGAGGTTTTCTGTTTGTGCTTGACCCCAGCAAAGAAAAAATAACCTATGCGGTTGATGACCAGTTTGCTGTACGGATAGCCATTTCCGATCGGGTTATACGGTGCAAGGCATCTGTTGTTCGCAATCATTCTGATATGATGTACGCTTACTATGGTTGCAAGTTTGACGATATGGCCATCGAAGACACCCGGTTTTTGTTTGAAGCCATCTACGGGAAGCCGTTTACCGACAACGATATTCAGTTCGTTGCGGGAGCAGTGTGAGAACGAATAATGCCGGAAGGTTGTGGGTAACTGGTCGGTACGCCGGGTGAACACCGCCTTACGGGGGCGGTACCGCCTTTTAAGGTGGTGGCGGCAATGCCCCCGTAAGGCGGTGTTCACCCGGCTGATAGAACACACTTGCCGGCCTGTTTTCGTGGGGCGGGTTCTGTTTAGTGATTTTCGCGGTCTTCGGGCTGGCGTACCGTTGGCGATAGTTTCGGTTCTCTCCGGTGTTGCTCACCCGGCTGATAGAACACACCTGCCGGCATTTCGCTTGGGACGGGTTCTGTTTCGTAATCTTCGCGGCCTTCGGGCCGGCGTACCGTTGGTGGTAGTTTCGGTTCTCTCCCGTGTTGCTCAACCGGCTGATAGAGTGCCGCCGAAAGGGGCAATCGCCGACCGGCATGTTTTCGTGGAACGGGGTGTTGTTTCGTTATCGTATTGGCATGTTTGGCGATATGCGGTAAAGTGGTGGCGGATATTCGGGGATGCGCCTCTCTTTGGGAATGCGCCGCCTCTCAAAGGAGAACGTGATGGTAAAACTGGCTGGTACGTTTACGGCCCTCGTTACCCCGCTGAAAGACGACGGGGCGGTTGATTATGACGGCTGGAAGCGGCTCATCGAGTTTCAGCTTGAACAGGGTGTTGCCGGGCTGGTACCGCTGGGCACGACCGGCGAGACGCCCACGCTTCTCGACGACGAGGAGGAGCGGCTTATTAGGATCGCGGTCGGGATGGCCAAGGGAAAGGTACCCCTCGTCATCGGCGCGGGTTCCAACTCGACAAAATCTATGCTCTTTTACACGAGGCGTGCGGAAAGCCTCGGCGCGGATGCCGTGTTGATCGCGACTCCGTACTACAATAAGCCGAACGATTCGGGGTTGCTGAAACACTTCGAGGCGGCCGCGTCGGTGGGTCTTCCCGTTGTCGTGTACAACGTCCCCGGACGTACCGGGCGGAACATTCCCGCCGCGCTGATGAAGGAACTGATGCAGTTTCCCCCGATCATCGGCGTGAAAGAGGCATCAGGCGACATCAACCAGATTGGCGAGGTCATCGACACCGCGTCGAGGATCCGGCCCGATTTTCAGGTGGTCTCAGGCGACGACGGCCTCACCCTTCCCGCGATGGCGTTGGGCGGAACGGGCGTTATTTCGGTGGTGAGTAACCTTATTCCTCAAAAGATGACCGCCTTTACCGATGCTCTTGCCCGTGGGGATTATGCGGAGGGGCGGCGGTTGCACTTTGAACTCTTGCCCTTGTTCCGGACGGCTTTCGTGGAGACGAACCCCGTGCCGATTAAAGCGGCCATGAACTGGGCAGGTCTTCCCGCCGGCCCGGTTCGCCCGCCACTCGGCCCCTTATCGGTCGCGAGCGAGACGCTGTTGCGGGAAACCCTTGTCGGCTTGGGTGTCGTTGCCGCATAAGCGTCAAACCGCACTGATAATACCCTTGCGTAAACGCAAGAGGAATGTCCCCAAACTCACCCCATCCCCCACACCGCCTCGCCTTCGGGGATGTTCGCCTTGAGCAGCGTCACCTTGAGGTCATCGCCCGGTTCACAGAGTTCTCCTTGAGCGGAGAGGGCCACCTGGGTTTCCAGCGCGAGCGCGGGAACGAGGACGACCGAACGCGGTTTCCGTTTGTCAAGCAAGATTGCGTCCCACACGCTGCCTTTTTTGTCGGCGAGGTAGACCTGTTTCCAGTGGGCGATAGAGGCCCGCTGGGCGTGGCTGGCAGCGGACGCGCCCCGTTCCGCTTGCAGGAGCCGTGAGAGAACCTCGTCGTCATTCAAGAGCGGCGCGCCCGTGAGGAAGGCCCGTATCTGCTGGTGGCAGAGCAGGTCGGTGTAGCGGCGGAGCGGGCTCGTCACCTGGGTGTAGATGTCAAGGCCGAGTGCCCAGTGCAAGCCGGGTTTGTTCGACAAGGCACGGGGACGCATCGTCCGGCGCAACTGGTAGGCCCCGGCAAGACCGGGGGGCAATGTTTCGGGAGGATCTCCCGCCTCTTGGCTGATATACGGAAACGGGATCTTGTTCCTGAGCGCCCACAACGCGGCCCCCTCGCCCGAAACAAGCATACACTCCTTCACGATACCCTGTGAGATATACGCCCGGTCCGGCTTAATCTCGACAATCTTCTTGCCCGGATCATCGGGATCCGCCGAGACGAAAAGCGCGACTTCGGGGAAGTCAAAGACGATCGCCCCATTCTGCAAACGGCGTTTAAGAATGTTTCGGGAAAGCCTCTCCAGTGCCGCAAGCGGGGGTGACTCCCCCTTTTCGAGTAACTCATCAGCTTGGCGATAGGTAAGCCGCGTTACCTTGATCCGCGAGGGCACAATATCCACGGCGGCAATCGTTGTGTCGGCCTTCAAGGTGAGTTTGAACGTCAACGCCCGTGTGTCTTCCTGAAGGCCGAGCGCAAAAAGCGGCAGCGCGTCGGGGGAAAGCATCGCATAAACCCCGTCGGGCGTGTACAACGTGGAGCCGCGTTCACGGGCTTCCTTGTCGGCGGGCGTGTCCGGCAACACGGACACGGCGGGATCGGCCACATGAACCCACAGCACCGTTTGTCCCGCCTCCTCCGTTACGCTGATCGCGTCGTCGGGATCCTCGCTTCCCTCGTTGTCAATGGCAAAGGCATCAAGATGGGTAAGATCGACCCGCGCTTCGCTTTCTTTCCGCGCCACGTCCGGCAGCGCATCCTGCGCCGGAATTGGCGCTTTTGCCGACTCGGTAACACAGCCGTTACGCTCTGGATGCGGATTCACAAAGACATCCCAGACGCCGGTCTCAAGCAACAGCCTGTGCGCGGCGACCGGTTCTTCAGAAAGCCCCGCGTCCTTCATCGTCCGGCTTTTCTCGCTCCGCCCCAGGGCCAGTGCCTCCACATCCTGCATAAAGCGGCGGTCTTCGGGAAGCAACGCCCGCTTCTTTAACCGGGCCAGAAACGCCTCCCGGTCCGCGCTCTCGTTTGCCTTCGCCGTCCGCTTTTGCCGTTCCGCCTCCACCCGCGCCGCATCTTTCGGTGTGACGGCCTGTGCCGTACCGGAAAAATACACCCCTTCCTGCAAGGCCTGATACATCAGCCACGCGCTCTCAGGCGACCACGCGCCAAAGGCAAGCTCGGCGGCCTCCTTGAGCGTCGTCGTGGAACCGGAAAGCAATTCCCACGCCTCGCGCAACCCCGCATCGTGACGATCAGAACTATGCAATGATTTGAGCACGGAAAAATCGGTCAACGGACCGGGATGCAGAAATTCAAAGTCTTTTTCACGCGCCTTCACCGTCTCGCCATTCACGAGGACCAGCGCAATTTTATCGGCAATATCGCTTATCCGCGCAGGTTTTGTCTTGTAGACAACAAGCGCGTCTTTTTTGAACATACCGGCGGACCGTCAGGCGGGAACGGCTTCGCCGCCCAAAACATACCGCTCGATCACTTCGGCAACCCCATCGTCATCGTTGGTACGCTCGGTTATCAACGCGGCAAGATTCTTTATCCGGGGATCGGAATTCGCCATTGCCACACCGCAACCCGCCCAGCGCAACATCGCCTCGTCATTCATCGAGTCGCCGATCGCAAAAACCTCCTCTCGCGGCACCAGAAGCCGTTGCGCGACAAACGCCAGCGCCGTCCCCTTGTCAATGTTCGGCGGCAAAATCTCGAGGAAGTAGGGCTTGCTCGTAAAAAGCGTCACCTCTGTGTCCAAGTACGCGCGAAGAATATCCTCCAGCGGCTTCAAAATCATCGGATCACCCGGAATGATGAGCTTATGCGCCCCCGCCTCGACCATACTGCGGAAATTGCTCACCACCACCTGCCGCATCCCGGTAAGTTTCTGGTCATAGTTGGTAAACTCGTTCCGGCGGGAGATATACATCACGTCGTCATCGTAGAGCTGCACCGGAAACCCCTCCGCGTCGGCAAGATCAAACGCGACCAGCGCGGCGTTTTTCGGCAACAGCGACTCGTAGACCACCTTTCCCGTGCGGCTTTCCGTGATGATCGTGCCGTTCCCGCAGATGAGATACCCGTCCCTCTTGTGAAGGCCGAGAATCCGGGAAAAAGAATCGAGCGCGTGGGGCACCCGACCCGACGCCAAAACAATAGACACCCCCTCCTGCGCCGCCCGCCTGATCGCGTTACGCGTCCTAAAGGAAATCGAAAGGTCGGAGCGGAGAAGTGTGTCGTCCAAATCAAGGGCAATCAGCCGGAACTTACTCATTGCAAAGTATTATACCCTAGCCTTTTGGGTTTTGCAAGTATTTTCTCCTTAGTATTTTCTCCTTAGGTGCTATTTGGTAAATGGTAAGTTTGTTATATAGGATAACTTGTCGATACGCCGGGTGAGCACCGCTTTACGGGGGCTGTACCGCCTTTTAAGGTGGCGGCGGCAATGCCCCCGTAAAGCGGTGCTCACCCGGCTGATGGCGTGCTACTCTAGACAGGCATACACCAAAAGGCGCGCTGTCGTGGGACGGGTGCTGTTTGGTGGTCGTATCGGCAAGGCGGTTGCGTTGCTTGGGGACAGCGGTAATGTCCCCGTAAAGTGGTGCTCACCCGGCTGATGGCGCGCTACTCTAGACAGGCATACACCAAAAGGCACGCCGTCGTGGAACGGGGTCTGTTTGGTGGTCGTATCGGCAGGGCGGTTGCGTTGCTTGGGGACGACGGCAATGCCCCCGTAAAGCGGTGCTCAACCGGCTGATGGCATGCTACTCTAGGCAGGCATACACCAAAAGGCACGCTGTCGTGGCGGGGTCTGTTTGGTGGTCGTATCGGCAGGGCGGTTGTGTTGCTTGGGGACAGCGGCAATGCCCTCGTAAAGCGGTGCTCACCCGATTGATGGCATGCTACTCTAGACAGGCATACACCAAAAGGCACGCTGTCGTGGGACGGGTGCTGTTTGGTGGTCGTATCGGCGGCCGGCACGCCGTCTTCTAGAACGGGGCGGGACCGAGTTCTCCTGAGGCCATCGCCGGCCGATGGCCCGCCGTCTTCGAGCGGCAATGTGCCGGGCGAAGCAATCACCCCCTTCGGGGAATTGAAAATGATAAATGGAAAATGATAAGCCTTCCCGCCGTCTTTTCTTTTGACAAAGCCGCCTCTTTGAGGTATACTGAGCCTTATGGCCGTAATACAGCAGACCGCCGAAATCGACGAAACCCGCCGCTTCTTGCGGCTGGAAAAGCCTCTGCCCGCATCTATTGGAAGCGGACGGGTGTCCATCCGTTTTATCATCACCCGCGATGCCGCAGTTCCGGGCCGGTTCGCAAAGCCGCAATCTGGAGAGCCGCTTCCGTCTATCGCGGACTGCAAGCGGGACGCTGCGGAAAAACGTTGCCGCCGCCGCGCCGAAGGGCGCAAACTGTTTGAAGGACTTGGTGAAAGCCTCAAAAACGCCCCGCCCTTTTTCGGCGGCGTTGACGGTGTAAACTGCCAAAGGACTATCCGCGATGCATGGGCTGACTGACGGTAAGCCGGTTGTTTTTGACACCAATTTTGTCATCACTCTTTTGCACAACAGGCAAAAAGGAATGACAGATACCTTTGATGCGGATTTTGCGGAAAAAGACTGTTTCGCAAGCGAAATCACCGAGATTGAACTGCTTTCTTTTCCCGGCATTACGGAAGAGGAAGAAGCCGAGATCGGGCGTTTTTTCCGCGATGTTACCATTATTCCCCTTAACCGTGAGGTCAAGCAAAAAACGATTGCGTTTCGCCGAGCGACCAACCGTAAATTGCCGGACTCGATAATCGCGGCAACCGCATTGTTGCTTGACGCGGACGTAGTGAGCGATGATGGCAAGTTGCTGAACGCAACATACCCTAGTTTGCGTGTCATTCCTATACAATCCTCCTTTTCTTGTTAAACCATTCGTTGGTCGCGGGCGCAGTCGCGCACCCCGTCAAGACCATCAACACCACAACTCCAAAACCCGCCTGAACACATCTTCTTATCATCGTTTTTTCCTTATCTCTCACCTAAGTCCCCACACTTCGCGCGAATTGAAAATTGATAAATGGATAATGGAAAATGATGTCATTGCGAGCGAAGCGAAGCAATCCAGGGGCTATCCCGTCTGGATTGCTTCGGGCTCCGCCCTCGCAATGACGGCCATCTTCGCTACCCTCCGTCATTACGCGCTTCGCGCGAATGGAAAATGGTAAATGGAGAATGGAAAATGATCGGAAGAGAACGCCCATCGTCCAAAACACGACATTTTCCATTTACCATTATCAATTCTCCATTCGCCCCAAAGGGGCGCAACGCACGCTACTCCCGGTAAATATCGGAGAGGACGAAGGGATATTGATTCGTCTTTACATTGTCGCTGACCGAGCCGCCCTGTTGGGTAAAGGTGCTGCCCCTGTCAACATGGACGCCTCCAGTAACTATCGCCCCGTTCCCGGTGATGGAACCGCCGCTCTGGATGAATGCGGCGCCTTCGCCCACCCGTACACCGCCGCCCGTGTTTGCTAGATTGGCGCTGATGGAGCCGCCGGACAGGGTAAGGCTGCCTCCCGAAACGTAAACGCCCGCGCCGTGGTCGGCCTTATTTTCCGAAATATCACCCCCTTCTATGGAAGCCGACCCATCGCTCATAATAAACCCCCCGCCGCCGAGATGCCCCTTGCCGGTAACCGTGTTTTTCCGTATGCTCCCCCGCTTCATGGTAAACGTACCAGTCACTCTGACACCGGCCCCGTTTGTGCTGTGCTTGTTGTTATCAATTATCCCACCGTCAAGGATGAGGTGTCCCGGCTTGTAAATGTCTCTATACTCCTCCTTGACGCCGTATACAAGCACCCCGCCGGCATTATTGCCGGTTATCCGCGCCCCCTCACCCAGCGTAACTTCGCCTTCAACGCTTACCGTAAGCCCTGTTTTTGAACTTCCCGAAATCTCGATGTGTTCAAAGCGGGTGCTACCATGCGTCGAAACGCAATCCTTGTCCGTCCCCTTAGCGGAAAGCACCGCCCGTCTCGCGCCGGGCGCGTAGGGAATGCCGGTTATCAGAATCGGCGTTTCTGAGTAAAAATTGGAAACGTTGAATACCTCCTCCTCATCATCGCCCTCGCTGTCCTGGTTCAGGGTGCCGATGACGGTTATCGCCTTGATGCCATCCCTCCCTATTGACCGGGCCGCTTGGGAAAGGGTCTTGAACGCCGTTTCCGCCGAAAGGCCGTCGTTGTAGTCGTCGCCCGACGCGCTGACATAGTACATGCCTTTGGCGGCCAGGGCCTGGTATAGGGAGATGTCCTGTATTCTGGCCGTAATCCCCGACTTGTCATAGTCAATGTCCTTCGCGTCTACCAGTTCCTGATAGGCCGCTATCGCCCCGTCAAAATCGCCCTTGAGGGTCCGCGCATGGCCGATATTGATAAGATAGACCGTTTTCGCGTCCTTTGTGTTGTGTTTCCCGCCGGTAATATCACGGTCGTACCCTTTTTGAAAATGCGTCAGGGCCTTCTCAAGGTATTCGTCGTACTCCGCTTCCGGCACTTTGCCATAGGTAACCATTGCGAGGTACGTTGACCCTATGAGATAATCAAGATGCACCCCGGATAAATCAAGGGGCTTTGTGAGATTCGTTAACCCCCGATCCGCAGCCCCTTGTACGTTGAACGTTGCCCCTTCCGCCACCGTATAGTCGGGGTCTTTTTCCAGAGCCAGTCCCCATTCTTTCGCCGCCGCATGACCCTGAAATGTATGGGAATAGTAGCTGTAGTAATACCAGCCCCGCTCATAGTTTGGCTCCGGGTTGTCTGGTTCCCGCGCTACGGCTTTTTGGTACGCCTCCTCGTCGCCCTTTCTGATCGCTGCCTTCTCCGCCGCCTTTGCCGCCTCTGCCGCTTGTTCCGCCGTCTCCGCCTTCGCCTGTTCCGCCGCTTTCTCATCCGCTTTTTTCGCCGGTATCTCCGCGCCATACGTCGCGCATCCCGCCAGCATCACAACCCCGCATACCAAAGCGACGGCCAAAGCCGCCGCTATCCCGACTGTCCCGGCCCGCAGAGCGGGCTTCCTTACCTTGTTCTTTGTCATGGCAACACTCCTTGCATAATTCTTTTTCATCTTTTCACTCCTTCAATAAAACTACAATGTCGAGGCTTTGAGTCCCCGTTTTTCCCTGCCAATCCGGTACCGGTACGACAAGCCGTACCGATGCAGTACGGCACGCCGTACCACCCCTTCATGGAAAATGATTGAAGCAGGACAACGTCCCGCGCCCGCAACACGCCGTCTCCAAACCACAACATTTTCAATTCTCCATCTTCTTTCAAGCACCTTCAATCACCTTCTTACCAAACCGTTTTTCAATGTCCTTACGGACTCCACTCCACAGTTCTTCGCACATGAGAAAAGCCCCCTCGTCAATGGCGGTAACGCTGTTTGGTATCGTGACGGAGGCCAGGCCGGTGCAGTAGGCAAAAGCCTTTTTGCCAATGGTGGTCACGCTTGTCGGTATCGTGACGGCGGTCAGGCTTTCGCACTCGTAAAAAGCATACTCGCCAATGGTGGTAACACTGTCCGGTATCGTGACGGAGGTCAGGCTATAGCACCTGGAAAAAGCAGACTCGCCAATGGTGGTAACGCTGTCCGGTATCCTATAGGCGGTCTGTGTGTTACCCGCCGGATAGGTATGAAGCGTCTTGCCGTCTTTGGTAAACAACACGCCGTCTATGACTTTATACCACTGGTTTGCTGAGTGGACGCTGATGGAGCAAATCTGAAAAGCACCCCCGCCAATGGCGGTAACGCCTTCCGGTATCGTGACGGAGATCAGGCTTTCGCACCCGGAAAAAGCATACTCGCCAATGGCGGTAACGCTGTCCGGTATCGTGACGGCGGTCAGGCTTTTGCACCTGTAAAAAGCATACTCGCCAATGGTGGTAACGCTGTCCGGTATCGTGACGGAGGTCAAGTCTAAGCAATCGTAAAACGCCCAGTCGCCAATGGTGGTAACGCCTTCCGGTATCGTGACGGCGGTCAGGCTTTTGCACCCGTAAAAAGCCCATTCGCCAATGGTGGTAACGCTGTCCGGTATCGTGACGGAGATCAGGCTTTTGCACCTGAAAAAAGCGTACCCGCCAATGGTGGTAACGCCTTCCGGTATCGTGACGGAGGTCAGGTTGTCGCACCCGTAAAAAGCGGACCCGCCAATGGTGGTAACGCCTTCCGGTATCGTGACGGAGGTCAGGCTTTCGCACCCGAAAAAAGCGTACCCGCCAATGGTGGTAACGCCTTCCGGTATCGTGACGGAGGTCAGGTTGTCGCACCCGTAAAAAGCGGACTCGCCAACGGTGGTAACGCCTTCCGGTATCGTGACGGAGGTCAGGTTGTCGCACCCGTAAAAAGCATACTCGCCAATCCCCCTAACGGGCTTCCCGCCGATGGTTGCGGGGATCACGACATCTTTGTCCTTCCCCTCGTACCCGATAATCACGACCCCGCCGCCATCCGGCTCTGTTGCAAAGTCGGCTTCGGGACTTTGCGCGACAAGCGGCACGAGAGCCGCCATAAAATGTTGCTTCATCATTTCTTTTACTCCTTCATACTAAAAAATATATCTACGGCCATTGGTCGCACATTCCTCTTACAAAACTTGTTGCTTAACCACGAATCTCTTATTAACCGCAACCACACGAACAAATGAGCCCGTCTTTGCGAGGAAGCGGCAACTTGCCGCCAGCGACGAAGCAATCCCGTGGAGGGCCTTCCTCGTCTGGATTGCTTCGGGCTGCGCCCTCGCAATGACGGCCGTCCTCGCTACCCCCTTCCCGTCATTGCGACCCGCCTGTCATTGCGAGCGAGCGGCATATTGCCGAGCGAAGTAATCCCGTGTGATGGCCTTCCTCGTCTGGATTGCTTCGGGCTGCGCCCTCGCAATGACGGTCGTCCTCGCTACCCCCTTCCCGTCATTGCGGCCCGCCTGTCATTGCGAGCGTAGCGCGGCAATCCAGGGAGCCACGCCCCTCGACTGGATTGCTTCGTCGCTTCGCTCCTCGCAATGACGATGGCCCCTCGACTGGATTGCTTCACCAACGGCAAGTTGCCGCCACCTCGCAATGACGATCCCGGCGCGTTCACTCCCCCGGAGGGGGACACCGTTGCCCGTTCCCCTCACGACACGCCCAAGGAAAGCCCCTGGGGGCTCAGGGGATGATTGCTTCCACAATCGCGCCGTAGGGGCCTTTCTCGCCTTCGCGTTCGATCTCCCACGCCCCCGCCATGTAGACGCGCTTCCCCCGGTCCTCCTCGCCGAAGGCAAGCGTCAGCGGCGGGTTCGTGTCGAAGGAGGAGCGAACCAGTTCCTTCTCGATGTCCTCGGGCGGGCGGTCGAGAATCGCCCAGCGCACCTCGATGCCATGCACGTTCTTCGGCTTGCCCCGGCGTGTCGCCCCCTCGTCCTTGTAATGGACGATGAGGCGGCGGCGGGTAGCGGAGGTAACGGTTCACAAAGTCCCGCAACGCGGCCTCGGAAACTGTGCGGACGCGCTTCTTTTCCGCCGTCTGCACCGGGGTGTGGGGCCCTTTCGTTGCCTCGTACGCCGTTTGCCAAGCCGTGCAGGAGGTGGCCAGTTTTTGCGCCTCCGCTGAGGAGATGTGCGTCCACACCGGAGTCGTCACAAGCACCCTTGCCAGCACATACTCGACGATGCTGTTAAAGAACACGTCGAACTGCCCGTCGTTAGACGGAATGTAATACGATCCACTCATACTCAATACTCCTTATATACGCCGCTGGGCGGCGGTTATTTGAAACATGAATGCGGCGCGTTCATCTTGTTCCCGTGGCCTCAAGCCGGTTTTTAGACGGCTAAAGACTGTTTTTAGACGGCCAGAAATCATTACGGGACGGCCAGAAATCATTTTCGGACAGCCAGAAATCATTATTGGATGGCCAGAAATCGTTTTCGGACGGCCAGAAATCATTATTGGACGGCCAGAAATCATTTTCAGACGGCCAGAAATCATTATTGGACAGCCAGAAATCATTATTGGATGGCCAGAAATCGTTTTCGGACGGCCCGCGCCCCTTTGGGGCGAATGGAAAATTGATAATGGTAAGTGGAAAATGCATGGGGCATGGAGGCGGTTCGCGCCCTTCCGATTATTTTCCATTCTCCATTTATCATTTTCAATTCGCGCGTAGCGCGCGCCCCTTTGGGGCGAATGGAAAATTGATAATGGTAAATGGAAAATGCATGAGGTGTGGAGGCGGCTCGCGCCCTTCCGATTATTTTCCATTCTCCATTTATCATTTTCAATTCGCGCGAAGCGCGCGACGGGGCGCATGGATAAGGGAAAATTGAACATGGATAATGCATGGGGTATGGGGATGGCTCGCTCCCTTCCGATCATTATCCCTGTTCCATTTGTAATTTTCAATTCGCGCGTAGCGCGGGAAGGGGGCTTGACCCGCTTTTCGCGTTGTTTTATACAGGGCGGGGGGTCACGAGTTGCCGAGTTGCCGAGAATGGCGTAGTCTGTCTTTTATCCCTATTGAGAGCATGAAAGCCATTATACTCGTTATGCAAAAAGTTGTCAAGGTGGATGACGCCCCTTTGCGCCCCTTTGGGACGAATGGAAAATGGGGAATGGTAAATGGAAAATGTATGGGGTATGGGAACGGCTCGCGCTCTTCAATCACTATCCATTTTCCCTGTATCATTTTCAATTCCCCGCAGGGGAATGACGACGCTCTTACCTGTTATTTCTTATCAAAAGCGCGGGCCAGCGTTTCGAGCCGGTAGCCCGCCTTCTTGTCCGCTGCCGCCCGTCATTGCGAGCGGAGCGACGCACTCCACTGTGAAGGCCGTCCTCGTCTGGATTGCTTCGGGCTCCGCCCTCGCAATGACACCCCTGCCGCCATTGCGAGCCCCCCGCCATTGCGAACCTGCGGCAATTTGCCGTTGGTGAAGCAATCCGGTGTGAAGGCCGTCCTCGTCTGGATTGCTTCGCTGCTCCGCCCTCGCAATGACACCCCTGCCGCCATTGCGAGCCCCCCGTCATTGCGAACCTGCGGCAATTTGCCGTTGGTGAAACAATCCAGTCGAGGGGCGTTCTCCCTGGATTGCTTCGCCGCTTCGCGGCTCGCAATGACGGGTGGGTGATGGGCGTAATGACGGGGGAGTTGTCCGCGATGACGGGGGGCGTTGCGGGGGCCCCTACAGCCCTCCGCGTCCTGCTTCGGGCTTCCGGGCCGGGGCGTACTCCGTAATGCGTCCATCCGTGGACGCTGAGCAAACCCTACGGGTTTGCTTAAGGTACGCCCACAAAACCATGCACCGCATGGTTTTGTCCCCCGCAGAGGGGGTAGCGCAAGACGCGAAGCGGCTGGAGCGAGGGGGCGGCAAGTTGCCGCGACTTCCCCCACCTTATTCTTGTGTTCGTGCTCTCCCCCAGAATGGGGGGCCGAGGGGCGTTCGCGGTACAACCCGCCCAAGGGCCTCCACGGCAGGTGGCCTCGCAATGACAGGCGAGATAAGGAATATGGTTGCTTTTGACGCTTACCCTCTTGACCATAATTGGAATAGGTGTTAAGGTAATACCATTGCCCGGATGGTGGAATTGGTAGACACGCTAGTTTCAGGTACTAGTGCCGCGAGGTTTGGGAGTTCGAGTCTCCCTCCGGGCAGATGGACGCGGTCATTCTTGTTCGTTGCGACGATTGCGGGAAGGAGGCGTGTCTCTTGGCGTGCGGGCAGGACGCGATTGTTGTCGTGGCGGGCGATGTTCTCGTTGATACGGCAAAGTGTTTGTTGTGCGAAAAGCGGGGCGCGGGGGACCGGTCTTCAGGCGATATAACGCCGTCCTGTGTTGTTCAATGCGCTGGTTCGGCGAAAAAATCGTTGCGTGCCGGGTCGTTACGGGAGAAGCGGATCGCGGCGGCGGAAAGGATATAGGAGGCGGTTATGGAACAGAAAGAGATCGAAGATCTGAAGCAAAAGGCGCGCGAAATCCGAAAACTCACAATCAGGGAAATCGGGACGCTTGGTACCGGGCATATCGGCGGGGCGTTGTCCATCGTGGACGTGCTCACGTTGCTCTACTATAAGAAAATGAATGTGGACCCGAAGGATCCGCGCAAAAAGGATCGCGACCAACTGGTCGTGTCCAAGGGGCATTCCGGCCCGGCGGTCTACGCGACGCTGGCTTCCAAAGGTTATTTCCCGATGGACTGGCTCTGGACGCTGAACAAGGGCGGCACGAGGCTTCCCAGTCACTGCGACCGGAATCTCACGCCGGGCATCGACATGACGACCGGCTCGTTGGGGCAGGGCTTTTCCGCCGCGCTCGGCATCGCGCTGGGGCTGAGGCTCGACAAGATTCCCGCCACCGTCTACACGATCATCGGCGACGGGGAGAGCGACGAGGGCCAAATCTGGGAAGGGGCGCTCTATGCGGGTGGGCACGGGCGCGCGCTTTCCCATGTGGTCGCGTTTACCGATGCTAACAAGCAACAACTGGACGGTTTTGTGAAGGACGTTCTTGACTTGGGCGACCTTGAAGCCAAGTGGAAAGCGTTTGGCTGGTTCACGCAGAGTGTGGATGGCCACGACTTTGCCGCCCTTGATGCGGCAATTGACGCGGCGAAGGCCCAGAAGGAAAAGCCATCGATGATCATCATGAACACGGTGAAGGGCAAGGGCTGTTTCTTTGCCGAGGGTGTCGAGAAGAACCACAGCATGGCGTTTGACCTTACGAAGGCCGAAGAAGCGATCGCGGCGTTGGACAAGACGGCGTAACGGGAATACGGGAATAAGGAGTAAATCATGGCTGAAACGAAAGAAATGCGCGCGGCGTATGTCGATACGCTGTTGGAGCTGGGGGCGGAAAACCCCAATATTGTCGTGCTGGAAGCGGACTTGGCAAGTTGTACGAATACCGGCCTCTTTAAGAAGCAGTTCCCCGACCGGTTTTTCAACGTGGGTGTCGCCGAGGCAAACATGGTGGGTATCGCGTCCGGTCTCTCGGCGGTGGGGAAAATCCCGTTTGCCGCGTCTTTCGGCTCGTTCGCGTCTCGCCGTGTCTACGACCAGTTCTTCCTCTCGGCAAACTATGCGCGGCTCAACGTGAAACTCGTGGCGACCGACCCCGGCGTAACGGCGGCGTTCAACGGCGGCACCCATATGCCCTTTGAAGACTTGGCCCTCATGCGGGTCATCCCCAAACTGACCATCGTCGAACCCTCCGACCCCATGTCTTGCGCCGCCCTCGTCCGCAAGGCCGCCGAAAACTATGGCTGTTTCTACATTCGTATCCCGCGTAAGGCCGTCCCCTTCATCTACGGCGCGAACGAGACCTTTGAAGTGGGCAAGGCGAAGACGCTCAAAACCGGCAAGGACGTGCTTTTTGTCGCGCTCGGCGCATTGATGGTGGGCGAGGCGCTCAAGGCCCGCGACATTCTTGCGGGGAAGGGTATCGATGCCGGGGTGCTTGACGTGTTGTCGTTAAAGCCCTTTGACACGGAGGCGGTCATTGCGGCGACCCGCACGGTAAAGGCCGTGATTTCCGCAGAAAATGCCCAGATCAATGGCGGTCTCGGCGCGGCGGTGGCGGAAACATTGCTCGAAGCCGGATACACGGGGAAGTTCGCTCGTATCGGCATCCGCGACGAATTCGGCGAGGTGGGAACGCAGGACTATCTCGTGAAGCGTTTCGGTCTTGGCGCGGAGAATCTCGCGGAGAAAGCGGCGGCGTTGTTGGGATAGGCGGTTGCTTCTCCCTTAAATTCGGTTGAAGCGGCGAAGATGAAAAAAGAGGCTGTTCCAAAACCTCAAGTTTTGGAACAGCAACCTTTAAAAAGCGCAGTTTCGTAAGGCTAAAGCCCAGCTTTAGCCCGGCTTCAGCCTGAGAAACTGCATGAGCCTGTCAAAACTAACCGAGTTTTGGAACAGGCTCAAAAGACTTTCATGCGCGGGGATGGCAATGACGAACACAAAAATATTTACCCTGTCTTTTGCGAGCGTCTATCCGTTTTATATTCAAAAAGCGGAAAAAAAGGGGCGCACCAAGCAAGAAGTGGATGACATTATCTGCTGGCTGACCGGATACGATCAACAAACATTGCAAAGTCAAATCGACCAAGCCAATGACTTTGAAACCTTTTTCGCGCAGGCGCCGCGCATGAATCCCCATGCGTCAAAAATCACCGGTATCATTTGCGGGTGTCGTGTGGAAGAAATCGAAGACAAGCGCATGCAAAATATTCGCTATTTAGACAAACTGGTTGATGAATTGGCCAAAGGGAAGCCGATGGAGAAGATTCTACGGAAATAACAGGGATAAACACCCCCATAATATCACGTGAACCACAGATTGCGCCGGTGGCGACACAAATTCAAGAGGGCTTTTGGTACAAAAATCTGCGCAATCTGGGGACCATTCTTATTGTTTCCTTTGCTTAAGTTGTTGACCGTAGTGTGCTATTGGCCTCCCAACAAGTTATCAGAGGCTGTTCCAAAACCGTGCACGTTGGCGCACAGTCAATGAGTTTTGGAACAGGCTCATCACACTACGATTTGTATCGCCGCCCCCGGTCTTTTATCACAGATCTGTTCACGCGGGAGTGTTCTTTTCAGATAGTTTTCCGTAACAACGCTCACCGTCTCGTCGCCGCTTTCGTAGCGTTCGATCACTGCTTCGCGGGTGCGGCCTTCCCAGCGTTTTTCGTAGGCGGCATGACCCGCTTGGGCGAGGAGGCGCAGGCGTTCGGCCCGCGCTACCGCTTCCCGCTGGGGAACCGGGGGCCGCATCTTTGCCGCCGCCGTTCCGGGCCGGGGAGAAAAAGGAAAGGCGTGAATCCAGGCAAACGCGGCTTTTTCGCACAGGGTGTAGGTTGCCGCAAAATCCGCCTCCGTCTCGCCGGGAAATCCGGTGATAATGTCACCGGCGAGGAAGGGGTCATCCTTCACGGCACGAAGGCCCGCAAAGGCCCGTTCCACCGCGACCGCCCCATACCGCCGTCCCATCCGCGCGAGGACGGCGTCGCTCCCGGACTGAACCGAGAGGTGAAAGTGGGGCCGCACCCGGGGAAGAGACACGGCTTGCAAAAGACGGTCGTCAACCGCGTCCGGTTCCAGCGAAGAAAGCCGGAGGCGTATCCGGTCCGTGTTTTCAAGCAGATACACGATGAGTCCCGCGAGGTCGGGATAGCGGCAGATGTTGACTCCCGTCAACACCGCCTCGCTAAAACCCGCGTCCTCAAGCGAGCGGAGCCGTTCCAGTACCGCCGTCTTGTCGAGGCTCACGCTAGGGCCTCGCGCAATCGTGACCGCGCAGTAGGTGCAGGCGTTTCCGCAACCGTCCTGAATCTTGAGGAAGGGCCGCGACCGGGGGGATGCCGCATATTCCGCGAGTCCCTGTTCAAACACAAAGGGATCGGCGCGTGCCGTCTGGTCAAGGCTGGTGAACCAGTCGAGGATTGCCGCATGGAGAAGGTTTTCCGCGCCGATCTGCGCCACGTTTTCACCGGGGGTGGGGAACGGGGGCGTTGCGGGGGCGTCTCCAATCCTCAACGTCCTGTTTCGGGTTTCCGACCGGGGCGCACTCGCACACCCGCTTCGCGGATGTGTTTCAGTAATGCGTCCATCCATGGACGCTTGGGGTGCGCCCACCAAGCCAAGCAACGCTTGGCCACCATGCACCGCATGGAGAATGGTTTCCGCGCCGATCTGATTCACGTTTTCACCGGGGATGGGGAACGGGGGCGTTGCGGGGGTGTCCCCCGCAGAGGGGGTAGCGGAGGGCGAAGACCGGAGCGAGGGGGAGACTTCCCCCTTTTATATTTTCCTGGTAGAAGCACTATACTATTTTACTTGTAAACTGTACGCAGGTGGGCTAAAGCCCCTCCAGGCTAAAACCCCCC